>WQUS01000205.1 GCA_009781965.1 Bacillota bacterium
CGGTATTAGCACCCGTTTCCAGGCGTTATCCCAAGCTAATGGGCAGGTTATCCACGCGTTACTCACCCGTCCGCCACTAAAATTAGCTAATAGTAAACTACCAGCTAATTCCCGTTCGACTTGCATGTGTTAAGCACGCCGCCAGCGTTCGTCCTGAGCCAGGATCAAACTCTCCATCTATATCTTCTTAAAAGTTATCTCTGGATAAGTTTAATCGTTAACTCGTTTTTATTGCTTTTTTTGACGAGGTCTTACTTTGTTTGCGTCTCTCTTTACTCTGTTTAGTTTTCAAAGACCAGCTCTTGCTTTGGCTGTCGCCTCGTTTCCAGCGACGCTTTTCATTCTATCATGACTATTTGGCGCTGTCAAGCAATTTTTATTTTATTATTTTACCCTTTATTTTAACCCGCTACCGCTGCTGCCGCCCAAAATACCATTGGGCAAGTTGATTACCGCATCGGGCACGTCGCCCACCACAATGCTTTCCGCTACCGGCACCTTGGTGACCACTTCCACTTCACCGCTTTGCAGGGGTATCACCACCCGGATTTTGGTTTTAAAGTCCAGGTAGATCTTATGATAGGTTTGATTTATCCCCGCTTGTTCAAAACTGTCCCTCACGTCCACATTAACCACTCCCAGGGGATAAATATGAATCGGCAACTTGGGTCCCAGGCCGGCAAGGATCCGGCTGCCCATAATCTGGCCGAGGGGCACAAAAATCGTCTCACTTTCCAGCCCGCGCAATCTTTGCTGCACATCCAAAGTAATATCCGCCGCCAGTTTGTTAATGCGCACCGTATTGGCCTGCATCAAAGCCACCCGGCCGTTATAATCGCGTTGTACGGTGATAAAGTCCTGATAACCGATGTTATTGCGGGAAACCTCCTGCTGCACCGTTCGATTGATCGCTTCAACGGCCATCCCGGTAATCTTGATATCAGCCGCCGCCAATAAAGTGGGGCGCACCCGCAGCTCAAAAAACGAATAAACCCCGGCAAATAATGTTAACGCCAGTAACAGGGCCAACCACCTGCGATAAGGGTTTTTTCTCCTGAACACCAGCCCACCCCCGGTCCGTTAATCACTCTCTATCATTATATGGGGTTAACTGGTATCCAATGAAAAAAGCCCGCTATTTTAGATCTTACTTTATTTGCAGGAACTTGCGTTTGCCCGCTTTAATCACCATCCCCGCCCGAGGGGTTAGTTTTTGTTCCGGGTCGTCAAATCTCTCGCCGTCTACCTTTACCGCTCCCTGGGCAATCAGCCGCCTGGCCTCACTGGTACTGGCACACAAACCGGCTTGCTGCATCAGCTTGGGCAGCCACACCATACCATCCTCCAGCATGTCCGCAGGCACTGCAAAAACAGGCATCTCCTCAGGCAAATCGTGCTGCTGAAAAACCCGTTTAAATTCTTCTTCCGCCTGTTCCGCCGCCTCCTGGTCATAATAAAAAGAAACTATCTCCCGGGCCAGCCGCATTTTCACATCCTTGGGATGCAGCGCGCCGGTTTTCATGCCTTCGGCAATGCGCCGCACTTCGTCCAGCGGCAAAGAGGTCAACAGCTCATAATAACGGAGCATCAGCTGATCCGGTATACTCATGGTCTTGCCGTACATTTCTCCGGCTTTTTCATCAATACCTATATAGTTACCCAAGCTTTTGCTCATCTTCTGCACCCCGTCGGTGCCTTCAATAATCGGCATCATCAGAGCCACTTGCGGTTCTTGACCGTATTCCCGCTGCAAGGTGCGGCCCATCAGCAGGTTGAACTTCTGGTCCGTACCGCCCAGCTCAACATCGGCCCGCAAAGCCACCGAATCAAAGCCTTGCATTAAAGGATAAAAAAATTCGTGCACGCTGACCGGCAGGCCTTCCTTAAAACGTTTGGCAAAATCATCCCGTTCCAGCATTCTGGCCACGGTACATTTAGCAGCCAATTCAATCACTTGCGCAAAATTCAGCGGCGACAGCCATGTACTGTTAAAGGCCATCTCTGTTTTGGCGGGATCTAACACTTTAAAAATTTGCCGCTCATAAGTAGCGGCGTTTTCCAGCACCTGTTCTTCGGTAAGCTGTTTCCTGGTTTCCGATTTACCGGTGGGATCGCCAATGCGGGCGGTAAAATCACCTAAAATAATGGTGGTCCGGTGGCCCAATTCCTGAAACTGCCTTATTTTTTGCAGCACCACGGTATGTCCCAAATGAATATCCGGCGCGGTGGGATCAAGACCCAGCTTGACATGCAAGGGCTGGCCGGTTTTTACCGACCGTTCCAGTTTGGCGACCAACTCTTCCTCCGGTACTATTTCAACTGCGCCCCGCCTGATTACTTCCATTTGCTGATTTACAGAAAGCACGATGAGGACTCCTTTCAGTAACCTTAGTTTTAAATTATACCAATAACGGTTTTTGGTTACAAGATCCGCATGCAAGATATGGTCAAAGTTACTGTTCACACGTTACTGGGCAGACCCTGTGTTCGTTAGTACTCATAGCCCAGGCGCGCAAAATTATTAACCGTAAGCGATTTCTCGAAGAGCATGAGCGCACGGTTAATAGTTTTGCGTGCCGGATGGTGCTGAACAGTAACTTCACACCTCAGTAAAGGCCAAGTAAAGCAACTACCGTAAGCAATTTCTCGGAGAGTATGAGCACACGGTAGTTGTTTTACTTGGCCGGGCGGGCACTAGTAATACTGTGGGGCATAATAATTTCTAGACTAATACTTTTCAAGCAATTATGGTATAATCTTGTTGGTTACCCCGACCCGGTTTTCCATAGGGAGGAATTAAAATGCCGCGGAGAGCCAGAAACACTGGCGGAACCACCAGACGGAAAAGAAAAAGGCTTAAGCCGCTCAGGCTGCTTATTTTCATCATCATACTGTTCATACTAATCGGCGGCATCGGCGCCATGGGCCTGTTGGCAGTCAGCCTCCAGGGTTTGCCGCCGCTGGATGAAACCAAGCTTACTCCGGCCATGGCAACTCAGATTTATGATCAAAACGGGAAACTAATTACCATCATCGGCCGGGAAAACCGGGTTGAGGTACCGATCAGCGCTTTGCCTGCACATGTCAAAAACGCCTTTTTAGCGGCTGAAGACCATCTTTTCTACGAACACCATGGCGTCAGAATCTCGGCCATTTTACGCGCCGCATATAACGACGCCCTTCATCTGATCGGTATTAACCGCGTCTTCTCGGGCGCCAGTACCATTACCCAGCAATTGGTAAAACTTTCCTTACTCACCCCGGAAAAGTCGATCAAGCGAAAAGTGCAGGAAGCTGTATTATCGGTCCAATTGGAAAGAAAATATTCCAAAGATGAAATCCTGCAAATGTACCTGAACCGGATTTATCTGGGTGAAGGAGCCTACGGCATTCAGGCTGCCGCTCAGGTGTATTTCGGCAAGGACGCCGATAAATTAACCGTTAGCGAAGCGGCGGTCCTGGCCGGGCTAAACAGCTCGCCTAATAACTATTCCCCTTATGCGAACATGGAAGCGGCCCTCACCCGCCGCAATCAGGTATTGCAAAGCATGCTGACCTACAAGTTTATTGACGAAACCGCTTACAGCCAGGCTAAAGCGGAACCAATCACCCTCAACCAGGGCGAAAACTCGCTGCTTAAATATCCGTATCCATATTTTGTTGATTATGTTACCGATCAGTTAGCGGCCCTCTTCGGCGAAAACAAGGTTTTCACCGGCGGTTTAAAAGTTTATACCACGATGGACCCCCAAATGCAAACTGCTGTTGAAGACGCCTTGGCCAAATCGGAAAATTTCCCGGCGTCAGACAAAAACGCAGCCGGACTATTACAGCCACAGGGCGCTATGGTGATCCTGAATCCCCGGGACAGCAGCATTAAGGCGTTGGTCGGCGGCCGGGAACACACCCAAATGCGGTCTCTGAACCGGGCCACCATGTCGCCTCGCCAGCCAGGTTCGTCAATCAAACCAATTCTTGCCTACGGACCGGCCATTGAATTTGACGGCATGGGTCCGGCCAGCGTTATTGACGACGCCCCGGTGAGATACAAATCCTACGGCAATTATGAACCCAGAAACGACAGCGGCAGTTACAAGGGCCTGATTACCATGCGTACCGCGTTGACCAAATCAATTAACGTGGTGGCGATTAAACTGCTGATGGACCATGTCACCATGCCGGAAGCGGTCAGATTTGCCAACCGGCTGGATTTACACTTTCAACCCCTGGGCCCGGCCATGGCTTTGGGCACCCAGGAGGTAACCGCGCTGCAACTGGCGGCTGCTTACGCCGCTTTTGACAACCAGGGGCTCTTTAACCAGCCTTACGCCATAGCGAAGGTGGAAGATTACGAGGGCAAAGTTATTTTTGAAGCCAAACCATCTCCCCGGCGCGCTATGAAGGAGACTACCGCTTATTTGATGACCAGCATGATGCAATCGGTGGTGCAGCACGGCACCGGTACCGGCGCCAGCCTGGCCGGTCGGCCGGCGGCTGGAAAAACCGGCACCACGGATGAAGGTAAGGATATTTGGTTTGCCGGGTTTACCACGGAACTGGTCGGAGTAGTGTGGATTGGCTACGATCAGCCCACCAGAATGCCTACCAGCTATGGCGGTACTTACCCCGCCAAAATTTGGCGGGAGGTAATGACCAAAGCCCATAAAGACCTGCCGGTGGAAGAGTTCAA
>WQUS01000206.1 GCA_009781965.1 Bacillota bacterium
TTAACCGTGCGCTCATACTCTTTGAGAAATCGCTTACGGTTAATAACTTTACGGGCCTGGGCTACGGGTACTAACAAACACAGGGTCTGACCAGTAACGTAACTACCTAAATGTTACAAAAATTACCCGGATTGACGCTTTATTTTCTTAAACAACTAATATATAATGTAATAATTACACTATATATAAATTAACTAAAATTATTTTCAGCGTAAAAAACATAAAGTTCTAGCGAAATTCCTGCCAACATCCGCAACATCAGTTAGTTCACGGAAAGGAGGCAAGTTCAGATGGAGCTTATTACGCAAGCAGGGCTGGACTTTTACCGCGAAATAAGAGAAAAAAGCGGTCAGCCCATCGAACTGTGTTATCAATGCCAGAAATGCGCCGCCGGCTGTATCGCCAACGAATATGCTGATTATTATCCCAACGAAATAATTCGCCTGGTTCAATTGGGGCAGAAAGAAAAAGTGCTGCAGTGCAAAAGTATCTGGATCTGTTCCAGCTGCGAAACATGCGGCGCCAGATGTCCCAACGGCATCAATACCAGGGCGATTAACGACGCCTTAAAGGAAAAAGCCATCGCCGAGAACTTGGTTAAAGATAACAAAGTTTATCTGTTCCATAGGCAATTCCTCAATTCGGTCCTGCTCAACGGCAGGGTACACGAGCCGACAATGTTGGCTTTGTATAAGCTGAAAAGTAAAGACCTGTGGTCCGATTTGGATTTCGGCTTGAAATTGTTTACTAAAGGCAAAATGCCGCTCCTGCCCCACCGGGTGAAAAACAGGCGCGCCATCAAAGAAATCTTTAACCAGAGCCAAAATCAATAATCCAAAGAAAGGGGATGTGCCAATTGAAATTATCCTATTATCCGGGTTGTTCCCTGGAATCAAGCAGCAAGGAATACAATATGTCCGCCCGTGCGGCTTGCCAGGCTCTGGATGTGGAGCTGATTGAATTAAAAGACTGGGCCTGCTGTGGCGCCACGTCGGCGCACAGTGTCAATCACACCCTTTCGATCACCCTGCCGGCAAAAAATATTGCCTTGGCCCAGGAACTGGATGCCGACCTGACCACTCCATGTGCGGCCTGCTATAATGTGCTGAAGAAAACCGATTACACTTTGCGCCATGACGAAGAGATGCGCACTAAAACCGAACAAATCACCGGCTTTAAATACACCGGCCAGGTTAATATTCTCTCATTGCTGGAAGCAGTCGCCACCAAAGTCGGGGCTAAAGCCATCGCCGCGAAAGTCAAAAAACCGCTGCAGGGATTAAACGCCGCCTGTTATTACGGCTGCCTGCTGGTCAGGCCCCCCGAGGTAACCCAGTTCGACGACCGCGAGCATCCCCAATCTTTGGATCAGATTGTCAACGCATTGGGCGCCAAGGCTATTCCCTGGGCCTATAAAACAGACTGCTGCGGCGCCAGTTTATCCCTGACCTCGGCGGAAATCGTGCAAAAAATGGTGGGCCGGTTAGTCAACGCCGCCCAAGAGGCCGGCGCCAACGCTATCGTCACCGCCTGCCCCATGTGCCAATCCAATCTGGAAATGCGGCGTCCCAAAGGCGCCGCCGGCATGCCGGTATTTTATTTTACCGAGTTAATCGGTCTGGCTTTGGATCTGCCTGACGCCAACCGCTGGTTAAAGCTGCACCTGCTCGATCCCTTACCGCTGTTACAGTCACTTTCTTTGGCGCGGTAAAGTATGTAATTGGGGGGTTGAATTACCTTGAGTAACGTTAACAATGACAAGATCCTCGGTTCCGTATTGATTATCGGCGCCGGCATCAGCGGTATGCAATCGGCTCTGGACCTGGCGGAATCAGGCTATAAAGTATATATTGTGGAAAAAACAGCGGCCATCGGCGGGCATATGCCGATGTTGGACAAAACCTTCCCCACCAACGACTGTTCCATGTGCATCCTGTCGCCGAAGTTGGTTGAATGTGGGCGGCACCGCAATATTGAAATTTTAACCAATTCCGACGTAGTTGGACTGGCAGGCGAGGCCGGCAATTTCACCGTTAAAATCAGCAAGCGGCCCCGGTACGTGGATCCGGACAAGTGCCTGGCCTGCGGCGCCTGCACCGAAGCATGCCCGGTGGAAGTGGTCAATGAATTCAACCAATACTTAAATAAACGTAAAGCCATTTATAAATTGTACCCCCAGGCCTACCCCAACGCCTTTGCCATCGATCCGGCCAAATGCCTGCGGCTTAAAAAACCGAAAGCCTGCGGCAAATGCCTGGAAGCCTGCCCGGTGGACGCCATCGACCACACCATGGGGCCTGAAGAAATGACCGTAAACGTGGGCGCCGTTATTCTCGGCATCGGTTACGAACTGTTTGACGCCAAACTGCGCGGCGAATATGGCTATGGAATTTACGACAATGTTTTGACCAGTCTGCAATTTGAAAGAATGCTCAGCGCCTCCGGACCATGTGAAGGGCATCTGCAGAAGACAAACGGCGCCGAACCGAAAAAGATTGCCTTTATCCAGTGCGTCGGCTCGCGGGACGTTTCGCTGAACCGGGGCTACTGCTCGTCGGTATGCTGTATGTATGCCACCAAAGAAGCGGTGATCGCCAAAGAGCACCAACCGGACCTGGATGTAACCATATTTTGTATCGACGTACGGGCTTACGGCAAAGATTACGAAAGATACTACAACCGGGCCAGGTATGATTACGGCGTCAAATACGTCAAGTGCATGGTCAGTACGGTGAAAGAACTGCCGCAATCCAAAGAACTGCGCATCAGATACCGCACCGCGGACGGAGTGATGACGGAAGAGGACTTCGAGATGGTGGTACTGTCGGTTGGCCTGAGGCCCTCCGACGAAGCAGTGGAACTGGCCGGCATCCTCGGTATTGAGCTGAACCAATATGATTACTGCCACACGCAAAACCTGAGCGGCGTAACCTCTTCCCGGCCGGGCATTTATGTGGCCGGAGTATTCAGCGGCCCCAAAGATATCCCCGAAACGGTAATGCAAGCCAGCGCCGCCGCCGGCGACTGCGCCGCTTTTCTGGCGCCGGCCCGCAATTCCCTGGTGACGGAAAGGGAGTTCCCCGCGGAAACAGACGTCAACGGACAAGAGCCGCGCATCGGGGTATTTATTTGCCATTGCGGCAAAAATATCGCCGGCGTGGTTGATGTTCCCGCCGTGGTGGAACATGTCAAAGCTTTGCCGAACGTGGTTTACGCCACCAACAACATGTACGCCTGTTCCCAGGACAGTCAGATCGCCATGCGGGAATTAATTGATAAACACCAATTGAACCGCATCGTGGTTTCCTCATGCAGTACTAAAACGCATAAGCCTTTATTCCAGGAAACCTTGCGCGAGGCCGGCCTGAACCCCTATCTATTTGAAATGGCCAATATCCGGGACCAGTGTTCCTGGGTACACATGCACGAACCGGACAAAGCCACCGGCAAGGCCATCGACCTCAGCAGCGCGGCGGTATCCAAAGCCTCCCTGCTGGCGCCCATCAAGGGCATCAAAGTCAGCGTCACCCGGGCCGCCCTGATCGTCGGCGGCGGGCTGGCCGGCATGACCTGCGCCCTGAACCTGGCCGAACAGGGCTACCAAATCCACCTGCTGGAACAAAGCGAACAATTGGGCGGCATGGCCAAACTAATTAACAAAGGCTTTAACCACGAAGATATCGGCGCCCTCGTCGGAGAGCTCAAGGCCAAAATTGAAGCCCACGCCCTGATTGACGTCTATACCGGCTGCAGCATCCGGGAAGTATCCGGTTACAAAGGCAATTTTACCACCATCCTGACCGATGACCGGGAAATCAAGCACGGGGTGACCATTTTAGCCACCGGGGCCGAAGAGGCCAAGCCGACGGAATATTTATACGGCCAGGATCCCCGGGTGCTAACCCAGCTGGAACTTGATCAGGCCATCGCCGCCGGCGAACAGCGGATTAAAGACGCCCGCCAGATTGTGATGATCCAATGCGTCGGTTCCCGGGAGGAACAGCGCCCTTACTGCAGCCGGATCTGCTGCAGCAAAACCGTGCAGCTGGCTCTGCAAGTAAAAGCAGTTAATCCGGACTGTACCGTTATCGTATTGTACCGGGACATCAGAACTTACGGTTTCTTCGAGGATCGTTACCGGGAAGCCAGGGAACAGGGAGTGCTGTTTTTCCGCTACGAACAGGAAAACAAACCGGTAGTGGAAATAGCGGCGGCAAATAATCTGCTGCAGGTAACCGCCACCGATCACGTGTTTGGCACGCCCATGCAAATCAACCCGGACCTGGTGATCCTGGCCGCGCCGATCGCGCCGCCGGCATCCAACCAACAGCTTTCGCAATTGCTGAAAGTGCCTTTGAATCAGGACGGTTTCTTCCAGGAAGCCCACATGAAGCTGCGGCCGGTTGATTTTTCTTCGGAGGGCGTATTTATGTGCGGTCTGGCCCACAGCCCGAAAAACATTGAAGAATCCATTACCCAGGCCAAAGCCGCGGCGGGAAGGGCAGCGGTGATCCTCAGCCGGGACAGCCTGGAATCCGGCGGCGTGGTGGCGGTGGTAGATCCGGAAAAATGCGCCGCCTGCCTGACCTGTGTGCGGCTGTGCCCCTTTAAAGCGCCATCCATTAATCAATACCACCGGGCGGAGATCGAGTCGGTGATTTGCCAGGGCTGCGGTACCTGCGCCGGCGAGTGTCCCAATAAGGCCATCACCCTGCAGGGATACAGCGACCAGCAGCAAAACAAAGCTCTGGACGGGCTGCTGGCCTGATGCTCGAGGTTCGATGTTCGAGGTTCGAGGTTCGAGACTATTTTGTGTTCGTTGATCCTCAAGCCCAGGCCCGCAATACTATTAACCGTAAGCGATTTCTCGAAGAGTATGAGCGCACGGTTTTCTCGATGTTCGAAGTTCGAGGTTCGTAGTTCGATACTATGCAACGTTTGTTAGTACCCGTAGCCCAGGCCCGCAATACTATTAACCGTAAGCGATTTCTCGGAGAGCATGAGCGCACGGTTTTCTCGAGGTTCGAGGTTCGAAGTTCGAGGTTCGTAGTTCGATACTATGCAACGTTTGTTAGTACCCGTAGCCCAGGCCCGTAAAACCGTTAACCGTAAGCGATTTCTCGAAGAGTATGAGCGCACGGTTTTCTCGAGGTTCGAGGTTCGAAGTTCGAGGTTCGATACTATGCAACGTTTGTTAGTACCCGTAGCCCAGGCAGGCAACACTATTAACCGTAAGCGATTTCTCGGAGAGTATGAGCGCACGGTTAATAGTGTTGCCTGCCGGCTCGATTCCGAACAGTAACGAGTAAACAGTAACAAGTGAACAGTAACGAGTAAACAGTAACAAAAATTTCATAAGCTAATTAATCCGGCCACACCGCGCTTCCTCCTTTGTTTTATTAGCCAAACACCGGAAAAACGCCCGACTATGAGACTGGACAAACCTGCCACGGTACCATAAAATATGTTAAAGTAACAGCGACAGGGACGCTCCTTATTGAGCCGGATGTCCTTTAAAAAGGAGAGATTGGGGAATGGAAAGACCAGGGCAGGCAAGGACAGTAAAGAAGTACAAAAAGGGCAACATCACCGCCTCCTTCGGTACGGATCTTTTTATTCAAGGTTCTACCTCCATTCCTAATTTACTGCTTAAGCTTTACAAACATATGGGCCTTTCGGATCATGAAATGATGCTGATTATTCAATTGTTCAGGCTGCATACCGAAGAAAAAAAATTCATGCCGCCGCTGCATGAACTCTGCGCTGTCATAGACAGAGACGAAGAACAGCTTGCGGGCGACTTGGACAGCCTGATGCAAAAGGAAATGCTGCGCGTCACCGAGTATTATGGCCACGAAAACGCCTCGGTGATCAAGGGCTACGACTTTGAACCGCTTTTTGAGAAACTCTCCGAAATCTGGGCCTGCGCCAGAGTGAAGGAAAATGAGCGGATTAGAAAAATAATCGAAAAAGAGCCGGCAACGGCCGTAAACTTATATCACAGCTTTGAAAAAGAATTCGGCCGGCCCTTATCGCCCATGGAAGTGGAACAGATTAACCTCTGGTCCGCCAAGACCAATCCCCACATGGTCCTTGAGGCGCTGCGCAAAGCGGTAATGCTGGGCAAACATAACTTCAAGTACATCGACAGTATTCTGTTGGGCTGGGAAAAAAACAATTTGCGCACGCCGGCTGACGTGGAAGAATACGACCGGGGATTTAAAGACCGCAAGAGCAATTCCCGTCAGGCGCCCCACGCCGACAAAAGTAAAAAAATGATGCTGCAGTCCCTATACAGAAATTAAAAAGGGGTTAACATAAAGTGGCCGTAAAATGCAATCTCTGTGACGATCGCGGATTAGTGCTCCACAATAACCTTGCCGAACCCTGCCTCTGTGTCAAACAGCGGGCGATTAACAATAAAATCAAAGCTTCGCAAATTCCGCCCCAACTGAGCCGATATACATTCAACGACTTTAAGCTGCATTATTACTCAGACCAAAAGTCAGTTGCCACCGTTTTGCAGGCCGCCAAAGAATTTGTCCCCCATTTCCTGAGCAATCCACAGACCAAGGGGCTGCTGTTTACCGGACCGGTAGGCAGCGGCAAAACATTTTTGTCCTGCTGTATCGCCAACAGCATCCTGGCCCAAAACAAAAGCTTGCTTTTCGCCGTGGTACCGGAACTTTTGGAGCAAATTAAAGCCACTTACGGCCCCAACCGGCTAAACACCGTCACCGAATCGGAACTGCTTGACGTCGCCCGGGAGGTGCCGCTTTTAATCCTAGACGACCTGGGGGCGCATAATTACACCGACTGGACAAAAAATAAAATTTTTTCCATTGTCAATTACCGGTTAAACTATCTATTGCCCACAATTATCACCAGCAATATCAGCCTGGAGGATCTTGGCGATTATCTGGGGGAAAGAACAACCTCCCGGATTTCCCAAATGTGCATTCCGTACCGTCTGCCGGCTGACCTGGATATACGCATGCAGATGGCCAGACATTAAGGAGGAAATCATGCCTCCCCATAAGCAACTGCGCAGCGGCGTCACCACCGGAGCTTCGGCGGCGGCCGCCGCCAAAGCCGCGGCCAGCGCATTTTTTTTAGGTTTGTTTCCCGCCGCCGTATCGGTGGTCAATCCGGCCGGCAAAGAAATCAAAGTACCCATCCACCGTTATTATGATCTGCCCGGCGGCAAAGGAGCGGCGGTCATTAAAGACGGCGGCGACGACCCGGACGTCACCCACGGCCTGGAAATAAAAGTAGCCGTGGCGCCCGCCCCCCAAGGGGTCATTACCTTACTGGGCGGGGAAGGGGTCGGCATCGTCACCCGGCCGGGATTGCAGGTGGCCGTGGGTCAACCGGCCATTAATCCGATACCGGAACAAATGATTAAAACCGCCCTGGCCCAAGTGCTGCCGCCGGAACAAGGCTGTACCGCAACCATCAGCGTGCCCGGCGGCCTCAAGGCGGCCGAGCGCACTTTAAATCCGCGCATGGGCATTGTCGGCGGGATCTCCATTCTGGGCACCAGCGGTATTGTCCGGCCCATGTCAGAGGAAGCCTTTAAAGATTCCCTGGCGCCCCAGTTAGATCTGGCCCTCGCCGCCGGATTCAAATCAGTGGTGCTCACTCCCGGGCGCATGGGCTGGCGCAACGCGCTGCAGTATCACCTGCCGGAAAGCGCCCTGGTGGAAATGAGCAATTTCGTAGGTTTTATGCTGGACGCTTGTGTGGAAAAAGGAATCAACAAAGTTTTATTGTGGGGCCATTATGGCAAACTGATTAAAGTAGCGGCCGGCATATTCCACACCCACAGCCGCATCGCCGACGCCAGAGGCGAGACAATGGCCGCGCTGGCCGCCTCCCTGGGCGCCGGCCCGGCGACGGTACGCGCTATTATGAGCTGCAACACCACCGAAGCAATGATGCAGATCCTGGCCGAACATAACCTGCCGGAAGTTTTAGACCTGGCTGCCCGGCGGGCCAGCGCCAGAGCTGCCGAATACGCCAAAGGCCGGCTGATTGTGGGTACCGCTCTGCTATCCATGGATGGCAGACTGGTGGCTGCGGACCGGCAGGCCCAGGCAATAGGAAGTGAATTGGGATGGCTGGTATCACAGTAGTGGGATTAGGTCCGGGCAGCCGGGAATATATTACCCCGGCGGCGGAACAGGCCATTGCCGAAGCCGACGTGTTGGTGGGCGGGAACAGGCACCTGAAGATGTACAAACACCTGGAGGTAGAAAAATACCCGATTAATGCGGATTTAACTACCTTAATGAATATTATCGCCGCCAAAGTGCGGGCGGCGAAACAGGTAGTCCTGCTGGCCTCCGGCGATCCGGGCTTTTACGGCATTTTGGCCACTTTGCACCGGAGGCTGCCGGAACTGCGCCCTCAGGTAATCCCGGGTATTTCATCATTTCAACTGGGCTGCGCCAGGCTCGGCATTTCCTGGGAAGACGCCTGCCTGACCAGTTGCCATGGCCGGGACCCGACTCTAGTGGTGGCGCAGGTGAAAAAACACGCCAAAGTAATTACCCTCACCGACCCGGCCAACACCCCGCCGATACTGGCCCGGGCGCTCCTGGCGGAAGGAATCGGCGACATTCCGGTCCACGTGGCCTGTAATCTGTCTTACGCCGATGAAACAATCATCAGCACCACCTTGCGGTCACTGGCCGCCCGTGCGGATCAGTGGTCCTTAAATAACTGTATCATGGTGATTTTAAATGAACAATAAACTGTGGTCTTACGCAACCCCGGGCATCCCGGACGAGCTGTTCAGCCGGGGCAAAATACCAATGACCAAGGAAGAAATCAGGGTCGTTACCCTGGCCAAGGCCAGACTGGCGCCAGAACAGATCATCTGGGACATCGGCGCCGGCACCGGCTCTTTATCGATCGAGGCGGCCCGGCTGACCAAAGACGGCGTCGTCTATGCCGTGGAGAGAAACCCGGCGGGCCTGGAACTGATCCGGGAAAATAAACGCCGCTTCGCCGCCGACAACCTGATTCTCGTGGCGGGAGAAGCCCCGGCGGCCTTAGCTGAGTTACCGGCGCCCCACCGCGTATTTATCGGCGGCAGCGGCGGCCAATTAGAGGAGATACTAAATTACGTGACGAATAGAATTACACCGGACGGACGGATTGTCATCAACGCCGTAACCCTGGAAACAGCGGCCCGGTTTGCCGCGCCGCCCGCAGGATGGCAGTGCGAGATCGTTCAGCTGCAAACCGCCCGGGCTGTTCCAACCGGCCGGGTGCATCTATGGCGGGCTTTAAACCCAGTGTGCGTCATCACCTTGGAACGACGGAGGTAGAGAAATGACCGGTAAATTTTATGGTATTGGAGTAGGCCCCGGCGATCCAGGTTTAATCACCCTAAAAGCCCAGGCAATACTGTCCCGGGTAGATCTCCTTTGCGTGCCTAAATCAAGCGTGAAAAAAGACAGCCTGGCCCTGTCGGTGGTCCAAGCGGTAACCGACCGGGAACACCAGCTGCTGGAACTGGACTTTCCCATGTCCAAAGAGCGTCAGATCCTGGAGCAAAGCTGGCGCCACGCCGGGCAACAGGTGGCGGCCAAGCTGAACGCCGGACAGGATGTGGCCTTTATTACCATCGGCGACCCCAGCCTGTACAGCACCTTCGGCTACTTGCTGCGGTTTCTTAAAGCCGACTGCCCCCAGGCGACAGTAGAAATAGTGCCCGGCGTATCTTCCATTACTGCCTGTCCGGCCGCCCTGCAGGAGCCCCTGGTAGAAGGGGAGGAAAAACTGGCGGTCATACCGGCTGCTTACAGCCTGGAGGATCTGAAAAGCGTCATTGAAGGATTTGACACCGTGGTATTGATGAAGGTAAACCGCCGCTTGCCTGAATTGATGCATTTTCTTAAACAGTATGACAATTTACGGACTTTTTTTGTCAGCCGCTGCGGTTATCCGGATCAATTGGCCACTAGCGAACCTGAAAGACTGCTGGAAGAAAAACTGCATTACATGTCATTATTGATCGTTAAAAAAAATAAGCCCGCTGGAGATAATGACAAATAATGAGAAATGAGGACAACCAGTGGATAATAAGGTTTATTTCGTAGGCGCCGGACCGGGCGATCCGGAACTAATCACCGTTAAGGGCGCCAAACTCCTGAGCCAGGCCCAGGTGGTCATCTACGCCGGCTCCCTGGTCAACCCGGCTTTGCTGGACCTGTGCCTCCCGGGGACCGAAATCCATAACAGCGCCGGCATGAATCTGGAAGAAATCACCGGCGTCATGATTGAAGCCTACCGGGCCGGTAAAAGAGTGGTCCGGCTGCATACCGGCGACCCGTCCCTTTACGGCGCCATTCAAGAGCAAATTGACATCCTGGAGCAACAAGAAATTCCTTACGCGGCGGTTCCCGGCGTCAGTTCCTTTTTAGCCGCCGCCGCCGCGCTGCCGCGGGAATTAACCTTACCCGGCGTCAGCCAAACCGTTATTTTAACCAGAATGGAAGGCCGCACCCCGGTGCCCGAAAGGGAATCCATCCGCTCTTTAGCCGCTCACCGATCCACCATGTGCATTTTTTTAAGCGTGCATATGTTGGACAAGCTAACGGCGGAGCTCATCACCGGGGGCTATCCCGCCAATACGCCGGCGGCGGTGGTGGAAAAGGCCTCCTGGCCCGACGAGCGTTCCTTCACCGGCACCTTGGCGGATATTGCCGCCAAAGCCGAGGGTTCGGGAGTAAACCGCACCGCGATGATCATTGTCGGTGACGCCTTGGGCGCCGGTTACCGTCCTTCTTACCTTTACGACGCCGATTTTGCCCACGGTTTTCGCGGTGAGCAGGATTGAAAACCGCGCTTTTTTGCCTCACCGCCGGCGGCTACGCCCTGGCCCGGCAAATCCAGCAAGGGCTGACGGCCGCTGGCGACCAAACGGACCTATACGCGCCGGAGAGGGATTTTATCCTTCCGGGCCAAGCCGAGACCTTTAAATCCCTGGCCCGGGCGGTGGAAACAGCCTTTAGCAGCCACCGGCGCCTGATTATGATTATGGCTTTGGGGATCGCGGTCAGGATGATTGCGCCGCACCTCAAGGATAAAAATACCGATCCCGCCGTAGTGGTATTGGACGAAGCCGGCGCACACGTAATCAGCGTACTGTCCGGCCACCTGGGCGGCGCCAACGAGCTGACCAGGCAGATAGCCGCTTTAACCGGCGCCCGCCCGGTGATCACTACCGCCACCGACGTACACGGCTTGCCGGCGGTTGACGACCTGGCCCGGATCTATGATTTAGCCCTGGACCCGGCCTCTACGGCCAAGATAATTAATACCGCCCTGGTCAACGGCGGCAGCGTCTGCTTTTATGTCCCCCGGGAGATGAGGCAAACTCCGGCAACGGACCAGGTGCAGTACCGGTCCCCCGGAGATTATCCACAGCAGCCGGCGGATACCCAATATCACGTCGTGGTTACCAACCGCCTGGCGGAGCAGACAGAAGCAAATACATTTTACCTGCGTCCGCGCAACCTGGTCGCAGGGGTAGGGTGCCGCAAGGGCGCCGACCCGGACAGTATCCTGACCGCCCTGCACGAGGCTCTGGCTCTATGTAAACGCTCCCCGCTCAGCCTGCGCACCCTGGCGACCATCGACATTAAAGAGCAGGAGCCGGGCCTGCGCCAGGTCATGGCTAAGTTGCAGCTGCCTCTGGCGGTTTTTTCCCCGGCGCAAATTAATCATTTCCTGCACCGGCAGGGACA
>WQUS01000207.1 GCA_009781965.1 Bacillota bacterium
CAGGTTCTGCGATACCAGTTAAAATCATGGACGGCGTTATGTTGCCCAGCTAATATTTGTTTACCTCCAGTTTATTTTTTTAGGTATAATAGGATCGATTGGAGGGAGACGCATTGACCATCAAAAGGTACCTTTTCATCTCTAATATATTGATGCTCGTTATCCCTTCGGTTGTTTCTTTTCTAAGTTTTTTTGTTTGCTTTATCACACTAAACGCCATTTCCCATGGGATGCTATTTAAGGCGCTTCGAGACGGGGACGACAATTATCCATATATTGATGCTTTCCTTCATATGCAGGTATTCATCATTTTTTTAGTCGTCGCCATCGCTTTTATCGCCATCATGTACACGACCAGCCGTTTTTTAATAAAGTTTGTGTTCAGGAAAATTAAACAGCCCCTTGCTCTGCTGTCAAACGGCGCGCACGAAATAAGCGCCGGGAATTTAGCTTACCGCATTGCTTACGAGCAGAATGACGAGTTTAAGCCTGTCTGCGAAGATTTTAACTATATGGCCATCAAGCTAAAAGACTCCGTTGAGGAAGTCCAGAAAAATGAGCAAAACCGGAAAGAGTTGCTGGCCAGCATATCTCACGAACTTCGTTCGCCATTGACAGCAATCAAAGGTTTTGTGGAAGGATTGATTGACGGTGTGGCGGCTACCCCTGAGGCGCAGTGGGAATATCTGGATATTATCAGGCAAAAGACCGATGACATTAACAGTATGGTGACGCAAATATTTGTTTTCTCGAAAATGGACATGGGAAATTATCCGACCTATCCGGAAGAACTGAATGTCGGGAAAGAAATATCGGATTTGTTGAGCGTATGTACAGAAGAATACAAAACGAAAGGCCTGTTTATCTCAGCTTTTGATTTACCCCCTGATGCTTATATTATCGCTGATCCTGTGCAGCTAAGAAGCATTTTTCTCAACATCATGGACAACAGCGCTAAATACAAAGAAAAAGACGTTGCCCTGATAACAATTCGCTGCGAAACAAAAGAAGGCGTTATCCGGGTAATCTTTGATGATGATGGACCGGGGGCGCCTGATGATGCGCTGCCGAAACTTTTTGACGTTTTCTATCGAGCCGACCCATCACGAAACAGCGTCCGCCAAGGCAGCGGCTTAGGGCTTGCCATTGCCGCAAAAGCAGCCCAGCGGATGAACGGGCTGATTACGGCGGAAAATTTAGCTGTAGGCGGTCTGCGGATCGTACTTGAAATTCCCACATTAGTAAATAGGTAGGATTATGAAAAAGATTTTGATTATTGAGGATGACCCGCAAATCGCAATGATTGAAAGGGATTATCTTACTGTAAATGATTTCGATGTTCAAGTCGCCAAAACCGGTGACGAAGGCATTAAGTTTGCGCTCGCTGAACACTATGATCTGATTTTACTTGATTTGATGCTCCCCGGTAAAGACGGCTTTACTGTCTGCCGAACGCTGCGCGAGACTTTGGATATTCCCATCCTTATGGTTACCGCCAGGCAGGAAGATATTGATATCATTAAAGGACTTGGTCTGGGTGCAGATGACTATATTGTAAAGCCATTCTCTCCTAATGTACTGATTGCCCATGTTAAGGCTCACCTGGCGCAATATGAACGCCTGAAACAATTTGGCAATAGGGTGGCCAGAGACATCACTGTCGGAAATATCCGTATTCAAACCACTTCCCGGCGGGTTTTTGTCAACGCTCAGGAAGTGGAGATCAAAAAAAAGGAATATGAACTTTTACTCTATCTTGTAACTAATATGGATACGGTATTCAGCAAGGAAACCTTGTATGAAAAGATTTGGGGCTTTGACGCATTGGGCGATAACGCCACAGTCGCCGTCCATATCAACCGCCTCCGGGAAAAATTGGAAGACGATCCCGCCAAGCCCAAACACATTCAGACTGTTTGGGGAGCCGGTTATCGATTTGTCAACTAATGCATAAACCCAATTCAGTCCCGTTGCCATGCGGGGCTGATTTTTGTCAGTTTATAAATTGTTTAACTTGAATTTAAATATGGTTTAAGATTATCCTATAAAATTGACGCAGTTGATAGGGAAAAGCCAAGCAAAACAAGGCAGCTCAAATTGATGAGCAATCCATTAGCCTGGCGATCACCGGAGTAATAAAAAAATCAATGATACTATACAAGGAGGAGCAGATGAATACCACAGCGTTTCACAACAATTCGCCGTCATTGGCAAAGATAATGCTCAGTAAAGTCCCCGAAGTGACTATCTATTTTTGGATTATCAAAGTTTTGTGTACAACAGTCGGTGAAACTTTTGCCGATTTCATCAATTTCAATCTCGGGTTGGGGTTGACAAAAACATCCATTATTATCGGCGTTGCATTTTTCATCGTCTTGTTTATCCAGTTCAGAAGAAGAAAATATGTTCCGGTTATTTACTGGTTAACTGTGGTATTGATCAGTGTTTTCGGCACCTTAGTCACCGATAATATGGTTGAAAACATGGGCGTCCAACTCACCACAAGTGTTATCCTGTTCACCGTTTTGTTGGCGGCCACATTTATTGTTTGGTATCAAAGTGAAAAGACACTTTCTATTCATTCAATCTTTACGACGAGAAGAGAAGCGTTTTATTGGCTGGCCATTCTTTTCACCTTTGCGCTTGGTACAGCCACCGGAGACTATGTAGCGGAAGAATTGGCCTTAGGCTATACGCTGACTGGTTTAATCGTATTAATTCTTATCCTCTGTACTTTTGCCGCTTGGAAGCTGTTAAAATTTAACGCGGTCTTTACTTTCTGGATTGCCTATGTCCTTACCCGCCCACTTGGCGCTTCCCTTGGGGATTATATGTCGCAGCCAACAGCTTTAGGGGGGCTGGGGCTTGGCGCCACAGTGACCAGCACTATATTTCTCGCCGCGATTTTTGCAGTGGTTGTGTTCCTGTCAATCTCCAAAGTGGATCGCATATCGAAAGAAAAATCTACAGCTATAGAACAACGATCTACGTCTATAAAGTTTGCCGGGCAAGTTTTGACAATGGTATGTGTTTTCCTTGCTGCCGGAGCCTTTATCGGCGTCTATGCAAATAATCACAACCAGACTATAGAAGGCAAACATGATTTATCTGGTGAGCTGACCGAATTTATTAGTATTCAGACCGATATGAGAAACTATGTTATCGCCAATGATTTCACAGACGCACGGGCACAAGCGGATAAACTTGAGCTTGACTGGGATACGCGGGAAGGCACACTTCGACCAATCGATCAAACTACATGGATAGCCATTGACGAAACTTTTGATCAAGTGTTATCCGATGTGCGCGCAACTACGGATATAGAAAAGTGTAAAGCTTCTATTGACGCCTCGCTGTCCGTACTGGAAGCGGCAAACACCGGTTCGCCAGCAGATCCGGAAAAAGCTTCTGCATCCAAATAGGCAGAGAGATTATGGACGTGAAGAATGGATAAGGCGAAAAGAAAAATGGAATACTGCGTTAAAATTCTGTTCAAGTAAAGGTGGTTGCGCATGTTGTCAGAAAAAAAGATACCCAATAGACTAGTAAATGAAAAATCGCCCTATCTGCTTCAGCACGCTTATAATCCGGTGGATTGGTATCCTTGGGGTGCGGAAGCTTTTGCCAAAGCAAAAACCGAGGAGAAACCGATTTTTTTATCCATTGGTTATTCCACTTGTCATTGGTGTCATGTGATGGAGCGGGAATCCTTCGAGGACCGGGAAGTGGCGGATTATCTGAACCAACATTTTGTTTCCGTCAAGGTGGATCGGGAGGAACGCCCCGATATCGATCATGTTTATATGACCGCCTGCCAGGTGCTTGGCAACCAGGGCGGCTGGCCGCTGACCATATTGATGACCCAAGACCAAAAGCCTTTTTTCGCCGGCACCTATTTTCCCAAGCAAACTATGTGGGGCCGCATCGGTCTGCTTGACCTCCTGGGGCAAGTGCAGGCAAAATGGCTGGCGGAGCGGGATACCCTGGTCAAGGTCGGGGACCTGGTGACAAAACAGCTGCAGCTGAGCAGCCGGAGTAGCGCACCCGCCATTGCGCCCCAAGACATGGCGGAGCAATGTTACCAAAGCCTGCTCGGCACCTTTGACCGCCAGTATGGCGGCTTTGGTAAGGCGCCGAAGTTTCCTACGCCCCACAATATTATATTTTTGCTCCGCTACTGGAAACGCACAGGCCATAAGGAAGCCTTGGCCATGGCCGAGAAAACCTTACAGGCTATGTACCGAGGCGGGATTTACGACCATGTGGGATTCGGTTTTGCCCGCTATTCCACGGATCAATACTGGCTGGCGCCGCACTTTGAAAAGATGCTTTACGACAATGCCCTTTTGGCCATCGCTTTTCTGCAAGCTTACCGGGCTACGGACAATGAATTTTACGCCCGGGTAGCCAGAGATATTTTTACCTATATTCTTCGGGACATGACTCACCCGGAGGGAGGTTTTTATTCCGCCGAGGACGCCGACTCCGAAGGAGTGGAAGGGAAATTCTATGTCTGGACCCCCGCCGAGGTAAAAGAAGTGCTCGGCGCAGACAAAGGCGAGCTCTTTAACCAGGTTTATGGCATCACCCCGGAGGGCAACTTTGAGGGCCAGAGTATTCCCAACCTGCT
>WQUS01000208.1 GCA_009781965.1 Bacillota bacterium
TAGGATTCCACGGCATGGCAAAAGGCGTCAACACCGGTGGCCGCGGTAACGGCAGGGGGCAGCCCCATAGTCAAATCCGGGTCTACCAAAGCAAATCCTACCGCCCAGCCCGGACCGCCCGAGGCAAGCTTCAAACCCCGTTTGGTATCCGTAACCACGCCGCCCGGCGTAGCCTCGCTGCCGGTTCCCGCCGTAGTCGGCACGACAATTAAAAACACATTGTTCGGAATTTGCGGCGGAACGCCTTCAAAGCCCAGATGCTGTCCAAGCGGAAATGGATTTGACTGCAGGAGTTTGGCGCCTTTAGCCGTATCCAGGGAACTGCCGCCGCCAATGGCAATAATACCGTCGATTTTCTCGCTCAGACCAAGCCTGCCTGCCTCCTCCACCGACCAATCCGGCGGATCCGGCTGGACATTGTCATAGATAACGACTTCGATCCCCTCAGCGTAAACGGATTTCAATACTTGCTCGACAATACCGGCTTCTTTGACCCCTTGATCGCATACGGCCATCACCTTTTTGCAGCCAACCTCTTTAAATTTTGCTCCCGCCATAGCTGATACTCCCCGGCCAAAAAACAGAGGATTCATCATACAGAAAGCACTGTTTAATAATTCCATGTTGGCACCCCTCTCTGCTCTCATATCGGTTTAGTTGGTCCGCACATGATCCTCCAGCCCTTTGAATGTCCAACTGCTGGATAAAGCATAGTCAACACAGATATCCTGACCGCTTAAATAGCTGGCCATATCGCTGTTTAGGAAAAGCATCACCGAGGCCATCTCCTCGGAACTTGCTTCCCTGCCGATGGGCGATACGGGCATGGATAACCCTCTCGGCATACCGACAATCTCAAGAAAATCGTCATGCATCGGGGTTTGCGTGCCGCCCGGGCTGATGGTATTGATGCGGATTCTCTTCTCCGCCAAGCTCCAGGAACGGTACATAGCGTAGATACAGACACATTCCTTGGCGAAAGAATAGCACCTGTTCGGATCGGCTTCGACGCGCAGGAATTTCGGATCTTCCACCCGGGCGCTAATGTAGTTAACCGCCTCGTCCCAATCGTCAATCTGCACAAATTCGGTAAAGTCCGCGATGCGATGCCGGAAATTGAAACCGGCAATGGAGGAGACCAGAACGATGGCCGAATCCTCTTTCATTTTTTTCGTCAGCTGCTCAATGGCGTAGCGCAAACCAATATAGTTGATGGTAACTACGTCCAGATCGGTAAATTTATTACCCATATAAATTTTGCCGGCGACGCCGGCGCAGTGAAAT
This sequence comes from Bacillota bacterium, assembly GCA_009781965.1. Classification (GTDB taxonomy): domain Bacteria; phylum Bacillota; class Desulfotomaculia; order Desulfotomaculales; family Desulfallaceae; genus BRH-c8a. The sequence continues at coordinate 1,285 of WQUS01000208.1, forward strand.
ACGGCGCTCAGATCACCGGGCAGAGCGGCGACGGCGGCGTCAATGCTGTCTTTTTGCGCTAAGTTCACCGGGATATACTGCTTTACCGGCAGGTTACCTGCTTTGATGTCCAGCATATAAATCTCCGCGCCTAAGCCGGCAATCAGTTTGACCACCGCTTCTCCCATGCCGGACGCGCCACCGGTTACCACTACTTTCTTGCCTGTGTAATCTACTTGATTCACACTCAAAGCTTTTTCCCCCCAACATAAAGTTTTATTGGTACAACTAAAATCTGCTCATCAAGACCGACTTTTGTCATCCGCAAAAAAGATGGAATAAACAGTATTTTTAATGTATTCGCACTCTTTGGGTCTTATCTTAACACCTAAAAAAATACAGCGGAACTCCCATTTGGTTGGATGACATACAACAAAAATTTTTATCCCCCACACCGGCCGGCCGTATAACTGCCGCACAACTAATAAAGGAACCGATAAACGGCTCCTTTATTAGTTGTGTCATATTTGATGCAATCTTGTGGCAATAGCAGTGTTTATTACCGCAAAATTTGCACTTGTTCAAGCTTTGAGTAATTTGGCTCTGGCATAAGTGCGAAATACCTTATCAACCTCGACGGCCACCGTGCTGCCCACCAGCTCCCCGGCCCCTTCGATATCCAAAACAAATCCGTTGACCCGGGCAATACCGTCGTCATAATTGTTCGTATGGGGTTCCTCCACCAGGACCTCCAGGATCTGACCGGGTTTGACGGGCAAAATATGGGCGTCGATATCTGATTGGCCGTGCAGCGGGCGCATCACCACAGCCTCAATATGGTGCTCCGCCGTGCCCCTGATGTATAAGTTTTTACCGGTCCGGTTCTCTAGATCCCGCAGGTTGACGCCACCACTGCCGATCAGCCTGGCGGCCACCAGGGGGTTAGCTTCCACCAGAATGGTTTCGGCGCCGGTTTGCCTGGCCATCTGATAAATCTGCTGTTTGATATTAATGCCCACCGTTTCCTCGGATAACACTTTACCCCGGCCTTCACAATATGGACAGGATTTTTGCAGCACCTCGGCCAGACTGGGGCGCACCTTTTTCCTGGTCATCTCCACCAAACCCAGTTGGGTAATGCCCAGGATATTGGTTTTGGTTTTGTCCTTGTGGATCTCTTCCCCCAACACTTCCAGCACCTGCTGGCGGTGCTCCTCCTGAGCCATGTCGATAAAGTCCACGATAATAATCCCGCCGATATTGCGCAACCGCAGCTGGCGGACAATCTCCACCGCCGCTTCCAGATTGGTTTTGAGCACCGTATCCTCCAGATTGGTGCTGCCCACATACTTGCCGGTATTGACATCCACCACCGTGAGCGCCTCGGTTTGGTCAATCACGATATAGCCGCCGCAATGCAGCCAGATCCGGCGTTTCAGCGCCTTTTCCAGTTCAGCCTCGATATTGTGCTCCGCAAAAATATTGTTTCGCTCTTCAAGAAATACCTTCACTTTTAACTGCGGTCCCACAATGTCCAGTAAATCCAAAATCTTTTCGTATTCATACCGGGAATCGACGGTCAACCGATCCACATCGGGAGTGAAGGAGTCTCTTAAAATACGCTGCACCAGTTCCAGATCGCGATGCAACAGGTTCGGCACCGGGCCGTGGGCGGAACGGTTAAAAATTTTACGCCACAGATTGGCCAGCATATCCGCGTCGGCAGCCAGTTCATCCTCGTCGATGCCTTCGGCCAGGGTGCGTACAATCACGCCCATGCCGCCTGGCTTAATCCGCGCGGCCATCTCCTTAAGCCGCTCTCTTTCATGCTCGTCTTCAATCCGTCTGGAAATGCCGACGTAATCTACGGTCGGCATCAGCACCAGATAACGCCCAGGCAGAGTGATATTGGCCGTCACCCTGGCCCCTTTAGTGCCGATAGGCTCTTTAGCAATCTGCACGATCAGATCCTGGCCCCGCTTCAGCAGGTCGCAAATATTCGCGCCCCCGATGGAAGCATGGTGACCGGTCCCATGTTCGGCGCTATGTTCCGGAAAAGCATCCTCAATGTAAAGAAAGGAGTTTTTTTCCAAACCAATATCCACAAAGGCGGCCTGCATACCGGGCAGCACATTTTCCACCCGGCCCTTGTAGATATTGCCCACCAGGCGCTGATTAGGGGAACGCTCAATGTTTATCTCCACCGGAACCCGGTTCTCCAGCACAGCTACCCTGGTTTCTTCCTCGCCTAGGTTAATCAGAATTTCTTTAAACATCTCATCATCTACCTTGGCAATAAACTCCAATTAAATTTTCCCATCCTCATTATAACCCGCATCTGCCGTCCGTTGCCATTATTTTTTATATTCAATCCAGCATAAACAAACCGGTCCTGGTGATTTGCAGGTCGGCGGGCTCAAAAGCCAACCCGGCATAGCGCAGAAAAGCAGCAGCCGCTTCGGCCGGGCGGACATTCATGGCGCTGCCGGTCATTAATTCCATGCGCAATAAAATGCCCTCCGCCGCCGGTAATATTTCTATGGCCACAATGCCTGGTCTGATATCCCGGATTTTTTCCTGGCCGTCCCGGCCACAGCGTTTAATTTCCACCCTGTCCAAAGCTAAAAAACTCTGTACGGCTGCGTCGCCCGGCAGCTCAGTCCCAGCTGCACCCTCCAGCCGCACCAGGTAGCCGGCCCGCCGGACGGCCGCCATCAACGAGGGCGAAGCGGCATCCATTGGCGTCACGGTCCGGATCTTTAAGCCGGGCGGCAAAACATCGTTCAGGCTTGCCAGCAGCAAATCAGGTTCCACAGCCCTGGTCATTTCAATCTCCGCCAGCTCGGCCAGGCTTGCACTGCCCACCGGCAGCGGCGCCGCAACGCTCAGCTTGGGATGAGGGTTGAAACCCTCCGAGAAGGCCATCGGCAGCTTAGCCCGCCGCATACTCCGCTCCAGCTCCCGCATCAGGTCCAGATGGGCGGTGTAACGGGCCGGCCCTTGCTTACTGTAACAAATCATATAGCGGTGCAACAGTCTCACCTCCAGCCAGGCGCGGTTTAATCCCCAAGGCGGGACACAGGCCGCAGCCCTGACATTTACCGCTGCGGCAATCGGCGGTAATCTCGCCGGCCAAAGCCCGCCGATGTTCCCGAAGTAAATATTTTTTGCTCACCCCGGACCCGATATGGTCCCAGGGCAGGGTTTCCCCAGGGGCGAAACGGCGCTGGGCATAGCTGGCCGGGTCGATGCCGGCAGCCGCGCAAGCGCTCATCCAACGGTCAAAGTCAAAAAACTCCGACCAGCCGTCGAAACGGCAGCCAACCCGCCAGGCGGCTTCCAACAGCGCGGACAATTTTCGGTC
>WQUS01000209.1 GCA_009781965.1 Bacillota bacterium
TCGAGAAATCGCTTACGGTTAATAACCTTACGGGCCTGGGCTACGGGTACTAACAAACACAGGGTCTGACCAGTAACCAGTAACGCCTGATAACTGTTGGCGTTCCGGTCTGCCAGTTGCCTTTGGCCGAGTTTTATGCTATAAAATATTAGTAAAGAGTTTCGGCTTTGGATAAATGCGCCGAAACTCTTTGTTGTCTTAGACCAACAGGTGTTCAAACGAGGAGGATTGGCGTGGGCTCATATGTGCTTGGTTTGCGGGAGATAGATCGGACAAAGATTGCTTTAGCCGGCGGTAAGGGCGCCAATTTGGGGGAACTGGCCCGGCTTGAGGGGATCCAAGTGCCCGACGGTTTTTGCGTGACCACAAAAGCCTATCAGGAAATGACCGGCAATAACGGGCAGCTGCAAGGCTTAATCGGGCAGCTTTCTCTGCTCGAAATAGAAGATCAGGCAAAAATCAGCGCCGTCAGCGGGCAAATTCGCGAGCTTATTGTGGCCATTGTCATTGAGGCACATATCCGCCAAGAGATTGCCGATTACCTGGCCCAATTGGGCGAGCACGGCGCTTATGCCGTCCGTTCCAGCGCCACGGCGGAGGATCTGCCCGCCGCTTCTTTTGCCGGCCAGCAGGATACCTATTTGAATATCACGGGGCAGGATTCCCTATATCGGCATATCAGCAAGTGCTGGGCCTCTTTGTTTACCGACCGCGCCGTGACCTACCGGATGCGGAATGGTTTTGACCAGGCCCATGTTCATCTGGCCGTCGTGGTGCAGAAGATGGTTTTCCCTGAGGCGGCGGGGATTATGTTTACTGCCGATCCAATCACGGCAAACCGCAGAGTGGTATCCATTGACGCCGGCTTTGGGCTGGGCGAAGCCCTGGTGGCCGGTTTGGTGACGGCGGACAACTATAAAGTCCGTGACGGCGTGATTGTGGACAGGCAGATTGCTGCAAAAAAACTGGCTGTCTATGCGGCAAAAGAAGGCGGCACGGAGGAAAGAAAACTTGACGCCCAACGCCGGAGTGAGCAGACCCTGACCGACGAACAAATTCTCCGGCTGGCCAGGATCGGCAGAACCATTGAGAGCTATTTTGGCCAGCCCCAGGATATTGAGTGGTGCCGGTTTGCAGAGCAATTCTTTATCGTCCAGAGCCGCCCGGTTACCTCTTTGTTCCCCATACCGGGCGTGCCGGACGGAAAAAATCATGTGTATATGTCTATCGGTCATCAGCAGATGATGACCGACGCCATTAAACCGTTAGGGTTATCTTTCTTTCTGTTTTTGGAGGAGCTTGTGCTCACAGCCGGCGGCCGGCTGTTTATGGATTTTGCTCACGATTTGGCTTCCCCCGTCGGGCGGCTGATTCTCAAATTTACTTTGGCTAAAATGGATCCCCTAATGGACAGCGCTGTCAAGACCTTAATGAAACGGCGGGACTTTGTCAAGTCGCTGGCCCGGGGCAAACGGTATCTGCGTATGGGCGCCGGGTATTTCTCCTGGGCGCTGCTCAGGCAGGTGATTAAGATCTACCGGCATAACGATCCGGATTTGGTTGCGGCGCTGATCGCCTGGTGTGACGATTATATTGATCAGTTACAGCAAAAGATTGCGCCCCTGTCCGGCGAAGAGCTGTTTGCCTTTATTGAAACAGAGTATCCGAAGTTAACCAAGGCCCTATACGAACCCCGCAGCATGGGCATGGTGATGGTGGGGCTTTACGCCTTAAATGCGGTGAATAAAAATATGGCCAAGTGGCTGGGGAAAAAATCGGCGGCTGATGTGCTTGCCCAGTCGCTGCCCAACAATATTACCTCGGCAATGGGGCTGGAACTGCTGGACGTGGCCGATGCGGCGCGGCAATATCCGGCGGTGCTGGCCTATTTTGAGCATGCCGATCATGCGGATAATGATACTTTTTTTGCGGATCTGGCCCGACTGGAGGGCGGCCAAGCGGTCAGCGCTTCCATAAAGGCTTATCTGGCTAAATACGGTATGCGCTGCGCCGGTGAAATAGATATTACCAGGCCCCGCTGGCACGAACAGCCTACCGCCCTGGTGACCATGCTGTTGAGCAATATCAAAAACTTTGCGCCGGGCGCTCGTCAGGCTATATTTGAGCAGGGTTTGCGGGAAGCGGAGCAAAAGCGGCGGGAGTTTCTGGACCGTTTGCAACAGTTGCCCGGCGGAAAGCAAAAAGCGCGCAAGGCGGCCAGAATGATCAGCATCCTGCGTAATTTTATCGGCTACCGGGAATACCCTAAGTATTTCCTGGTTCGGTGTAACTGGGTGATTAAACAGGCCATGCTGCATGAAGCGGCCCAGCTTGTGCAAAAGGGCGTTTTGCAGGTAAAAGAGGATATCTATTACCTGTTTTTTGAGGAATTGCAGGAAGTTGTCCGGACAGGCCGGCTGGATTACGGGCTGATTGCCAAACGCAAAGCAGAGTACCAGATTTATGAGCGGTTGACCCCGCCCCGGGTGATGACTTCCGACGGCGAGGTGGTATTTGGCGCTTACGATACCGCCAACATGCCCCCGGGGGCTTTGGCCGGCATTCCTGTCTCAGCCGGCGTTATTGAGGGCCGGGCCAGGGTGATGTTAAAAATGGAGGACGCCCGGGTGGAACAAGGCGATATTTTGGTCACTACATATACGGATCCCAGTTGGACGCCGGTGTTTGTATCCATCAAAGGTTTGGTAACCGAAGTGGGCGGTATGATGACCCACGGGGCCGTGGTGGCCAGGGAATATGGCTTGCCTGCGGTGGCAGGCGTGGAAAACGCCGTCCGGCTGATTAAAGACGGGCAAAAAATCCGGGTCAACGGCACGGAAGGGTACGTGGAAATACTGTAACTCGTGGTAACGCTAAAAGGGGTCCTGGCGCACGTCCATAGTCAGCAGGCCGGATAACATGATTATTTTTCTTAGGCCCGGTTGGTACATGAAAGTTGATTTGAGGTTTTTGAACCCGATATTGGTGAACATGGCGGTGGCCTGGCGCCGGTAGGAGCGGGCAAAATCCGGCGTTTCCCTGCTCAGGCTCCGGGCGCACAGCAGGGCGCTTTTAAAAGCATAGCTTAAACCTTCGGCGGAACTGGGGCTAATCCAGCCCGCCGCTTCGCCAATTAAGGCCACTCCTTTGGCGCCGGTGCAGATCTGGTTTGCGGCCATGGGGCGGAGCAGCAGGGTTCCTTCCCTTTTCACCGCGGCGCCCAATTTGACTCCATAAGCTTCCAGTTTGTTTTTGAGCAAATTAAATCTACCGTTTACATCATGGCGGTAGGGTATGGCGGCGCCCAGCAGCAGCATCTCTTCTTTGGGAATCGTCCAGGCATAGAAGTCGGTTATGGCCGGGTCAAATATGGTGGTGAAATAGGGCTGGGTTTGGTCGGTCCGCAGCCATTCCTGCACCGCGGTATATTTGATTGGCTCCGGCCAGGCGGGGAACGCCGCCCGGCGTACCGTTGAAAAAGCGCCGTCGGCGCCAATTAAAAATCTGGCCTGCTCTACGCGGGACTGACCATCTTGCAGAAAATGCAGCTGCAATTGTCCGTCGGACTGCACAAAGGATTTAAAGGAGCAGCCCAAACGCAGGTCCACCCGGTCCGGCACCAGGGACAACAGCCAGCTGTCAAACTTTCGCCGGTCGATGTTGATGTAAAACCGCTGGTAGTATTTTTCCAGCTGGTGGTGCAGATCAATGGTGCGCACGGTGAACAGCTGGGGCCCGACAATAATCTCTTTGGGCAGCCCCAGACCCAGGATGGCGATCATTTTTTGGGCGTCGGGGGCCAGCAGACCGCCGCAGCATTTGGCCTTGTGAAATGCTTTTGGCTCCGGGGCAACACAACTGCGCCGATCGAGTAAAAGGACTTTAAACTTGCCGCCAATTAACCGGGCCAGGGTTGCTCCCGCCGGTCCGGCGCCCACAATAGCTACGTCATACATAATATGCCACCTAGATTAAATCATTTTGTGTTACTGTTCACACGTTACTACGTTACTGCTTTCGCATTGAGCCGGCACGCAAACTATTAACCGTGCGCTCATGCTCTTTTGAGAAATCGTTTACGGTTAATAGTTTTGCTTGCCTGGGCTATGAGTACTAACAAGCACAGGGTCTGAGTAACCATTTTGCCGATCCGGCAGACCGGCCAGTATTTGGCCCAGGGCGGTGAAATCGGCGGCAAGCACCGGTTCCAGCTGGCGGCGGTAAATAATGGCGGCCGGGTGGTACATGGGAATAACCGCCGCGCCGTTCAGGGTCAGCGGTCGGCCGTGGCATTCGGCCAAACGCAGGGCCGGCCCGCCCAGTCTTTTCAGCGCCACATCGCCCAGGGTGATCAGTACTGGCGGCGAGAGGAGGCGCAGCTCCGCGTCCAGCCAACGGGCGCAGGATTTTATTTCGCAGGCGGTGGGCCGCCGGTTGGCCCGGCCCTGGTTTTTGGTGGGCCGGCACTTGACGGTATTGGTGATCAGCACTTTGTCGCGGGTTAAACCGGCCAGTTGCAGGAAACCGTCCAAGTTAACGCCGGCTTGCCCCACAAAGGGCACGCCGCGCTTGATTTCCTCAGCGCCGGGGGCTTCCCCCAGCAGCAGGATTTCCGCCGGCAGGCT
>WQUS01000210.1 GCA_009781965.1 Bacillota bacterium
ATTAACCGTGCGCTCATACTCTTCGAGAAATCGCTTACGGTTAATAACTTTACGGGCCTGGGCTACGGGTACTAACAAACGTTACTGGTCTGACCAGTAATCAAAAAACAGAGCCGTGGGCTCTGTTTTTTATAATCATCCATAGGTTATCGCGAGTAAGGCGGCTAACCGTTGCCGCTGTTGGCGCCGCCGTTGTTGGTATTGGTGGCGCCGCCATTGTTAGTGCCGCCGTTATTGGTATTGTTGGCGTTGCCGTTGTTGGTGCCGCCATTATTGGTGTTGCTGCCGTTGCCGTTATTGGTACCGCCATTGTTGGTGTTGTTGCCGTTGCCATTGTTGGTTCCGCCGTTATTGCCGGTGTCGCCGCTGCTGCCGCCGGTACCGTTGTCAGTGTCGCCGCCAGTGCCGCCGGTACTATTGCCATTATTGCCGGTACCGCCGCTGTCGCCGCTAGTGCCACCGCCAGTACCGTCATCACCGCCGGTACTGTTGCCAGTATCACCGCTGCCGCCACTGTCGCCGCCGGTGCTGCCGTTGCCGGTGTCGCCGCCAGTACCACCGGTACTATTGCCATTATTGCCGGTACCGCCGCTGTCGCCGCCAGTACCACCGCCAGTGCCGTCATCACCGCCGGTACTGTTGTTATTCCCGCTATCGCCGTTATTGCTGTTGACGCCAACATGGCTGCCGTTGCCGGTGGTGTGGCCGCTTCTTGTGTTGTTGCTGTTATTGCTGGTGTTGTTGTTATTGCTGCTGTTGTTGGCGCCGGCGCTGTTATTGCCGCTGCCGCTATTGGCGACGCCGCTGTTTATGGCGCCGCTGTTCAGGCCGCCGCTAATATCGCCGCTGTTGGCGCCGCCGTTGTTGACCCCGCCGTTGCTATTGCTGCCGGCGCCATTATTTACGCCGCCATTGTTGCTGCCGCCGTTATTTACGCCGCTGCCGCTATTGGCGCTGCTGTTTGTACCGCCGTTATTGGCGCCGCCGCTGTTTGTGGCGCTATGGCCGGCTCTGGCTCTAGTGGCGCCGCCATGGTTAACGCCACTATTATTGATGCCGCCGTTGTTACTGCCGCCGTTGTTGACGCCGCCGGGGCTTGAGTCCTGATTGTTAGACTCTGCCTGGCTGGCAGGGGCGGAGCTGCCCGACATTTTTTCCGCCGCTTTAATGGCCGCCAGCAAGTCTTTAACCGGCATTTGCATGGCCTCGTCAAGGGATATCGACGGGTCGGCGGCGACAAGCTGTTCCGCCAGCTTAAGTTTGCCGGGAGATACGCCTAATTGTTCGGCTTTGGCATGGAAGGCCGGGCTGCAGAAATCAACCAGGGTAATCGCCTGCAAACCGCTTTGTTCCAGGGCACGGCTGATGTCAGCCATGCATTTTTCCGCCTTTTTGGTGTTTTTGGCGGTAACTGTGATCAAAACCGCCGGCCTGTCATCCTCAATAATGAGGGGATTTTTCTGGTTGGCCGTTATTATCAGGCTGACGACCATCTCCCCGGCATCGCCGTCCAGGGTCAATCCTTGCAGCAGTTCCGCCCCATCGTCATTCATCGGTTTCTCTACCTGCAGCCGGTTAAAACTATTAAACGCCAATTCCACACTGGGATTAATATCGACATAGACGCTGTAACTCTCCGTATTCCACATCCAGGTAAAGCTGCCCAACGCGGCAAACAACACCAAGCACGCGGCTAGAGCCACAGCTCGGTAATAATAATTAAATGCTGACTGTGGCTTAAGCTCAATTTCTGTTCCTATCGGTTGAGCGGTATGCCCTTTAACGAAGCGGAAGCAACCCTCCCGATCCATTATATATGAGCCGCCCTGCTCGTGGCTCATAATTAACCCTTTCACGCCATCATCAGCCCCGATCCTTTACATAATCGGACAGTAGATCGTAGTCGCCCATTTTAATAATTAGTGCTGCTATTATAAATGTTCGCGCGCGCTCCAATTTCTTTGGGGGTAATCCTGTAATATTTGCGATTGCTTTGACTGGAAAATAACGCTTTAGCTGGATCGTTTGCATTATATCCGGAGAATTGATTATTTTAGAAACAACCATTTTGTATGTATCACGCAATGCTTTATGTTTGGGGGACTGATTGCTCAGTGCTTCCATGGTGATGCCCCAGGCGCTCAGTTCGGATTTAAACTGCTCGATTTCTTCCACCAACTGGGTTTGGCGGTTCTCCGTTTCATACAGCCGGGCGGAGATGTCTTCGATGGCGGCGGACTGCACGGACGGCTGCTCGTCGTCATCGCCCTCCAGGGAAATTGTCTTGTCATCATGGCGGTAAAGCTTACGCAAATGATCAATCAGCCGTTTACTGACCACTTGATTTACAAACGTGAAGAAATGCCCTTTATCCACGTTATAGTCCTGAATGGCTTCGTAAAAGGCTAACATAGCCGTACTGAACAGTTCCTCCCGCCGGAGATCGCCATGCTGTGCGGCATAGCGGGCGGCGCGGCTGCGTAAAAAGGGTTCGAACTCTTTAATTAACTGCTCAGATTCATCTTTTGATTGTTTAGCCAAAACCACGCGTTCGTCTAAACTGGCGGCTTTTTCAATTGTCTCTGCCATTTGTGCCTCCGTCATTACTCTATGCACAGAACGGGATTAACGTATGAAATGATCTAACAAATTAACGCCAAGGCGGATGAGCTTATGTGTGTTTGTAATTACCGCAAAGCGCGCTCATCCAGCTACCGCAGCGCGCTTTGCAGGGTCTTAAGTTCAATTTATGCCATGCTGTATCTTATGCTATAAAAATGGCCGGGATGTTTGCTTCAAAATACTAAGCAACACGTTCTGTGGTTAATAAGAAGAAACTCAAGGGGCGCAGATCATTCTGCAAGCCACACGGTTACAATTATTTTACTGTTCTTGCAGAACAATGTCAATGTTTTCCGGTAACATCCGTATATTTTAAACCGGTTAAAACAGGTCCCGCAGGGCCAGGGTCTGTTTCCGGCCCGGTCCGACGCCGACGATGGCGATGGGTACGCCGGACAGTTCCGCCAGATGTTGGAGATAGTTCCTGGCGTTGGCGGGCAATTGGTTATAATCGGTGACGGCGGTAATGTCCTCCCGCCAGCCGGGAAATTCCCGGTAAACCGGCTTACAGCGCGCCAGTTTTTTCAGGCTGTAGGGGAATTCGGTAAGCACTTCTCCGTCACATTCGTATCCGACGCAGATTTTCAGAGTGTCCAGACCGGTAAGCACATCCAGCTTGGTGACGGCCAGGCAGCCCAGCCCGTTGATGCGGGCGGCGTAGCGGGCAATCACGGCGTCATACCAGCCGCAGCGGCGCGGGCGCCCGGTGGTGGTGCCAAACTCAAAGCCCCGCTCCTGCAGGGCGGCGCCCACCGCGTCGTGCAATTCGGTGGGGAAAGGTCCTTCACCCACCCGGGTGATATAGGCTTTGGCGATGCCAATGGTTTGATCAATTTTGGTCGGTCCCAGTCCGGCGCCGGTACAGGCTGCCGAGGCTACCGGGTGGCTGGAGGTGACATAGGGATAGGTACCGTGGTCCAGATCTAAAAGGGTACCTTGCGCGCCCTCAAAGAGCACGTTTTGCCCCCGGTCAATGGCATCGTTCACCAGCAGCGATACATCCGCCACATACGGAGCCAGTTTTTGGGCGTAGCCGTTATATTCATCCAATACTTGGGTGTAGTCAATTTGTTCGGCGGACCGGTACAGTTCGGCCAGTTGTCTGTTTTTAAAATCTACCGCGGTACGCAGCTTTTCCGCCAGGTCTTCCTGGTCCACCAGTTCGGCCATCCGGATGCCTACCCGGGCGGCTTTGTCGGTATAAGCCGGGCCGATGCCCCGGTTGGTGGTGCCAATTTTGCCGCTGCCTTTGTACTCTTCTTCGGCCCGGTCAATACTGCGGTGGTGCGGGAATATTACATGGGCCCGGGGACTGATGCGCAGCCGGTCGGTAGCGACGCCCTGTTGGTGCAGCATGTCCAGTTCCTCCAGCAGCACGGCGGGATCAATCACCACTCCGTTGCCAATCAGGCACTGTTTTTCACCGTATAATATGCCGGAGGGAATCAGGTGCAGCTTAAAGACCCGGTCGTCCACCACTACGGTGTGACCGGCGTTGTTGCCGCCCTGGTAGCGTACGATCATGTCCGCCTTTCGGGCCAGGAAGTCGGTTACTTTACCCTTGCCCTCATCCCCCCACTGCGCGCCAATCAAAACTATCGCCGACATTGCAATCCCCCTTACAGCCTTCAGATTATAGATATTTTCTGTCGTCAGCATAAAAATAACCCAAACAGACAACGTTGTTTGAGTTAATTAATTTGCCTCACTGTGCTGCGCTGACAGCCAACGTTACACAACAAAATTATCTTATCAAAACCAGGCTTGACTTGTCAAGCCATTTCGAAGTTCGAGGTTTGGTGATATAATTATTTAACAGGTTGTTGGGGACGGTTAGCCACGCCCTTTTGCAAGGGGGTGGTATGATGACAACGTTTAGCGCAATCTATTTAAGGATAGCTTTTGCGACAATCGTTGTAATAATCATTAAAAAGAAATAACCGCCCTCTGCCCTTAGAAGTGGCGGTTATTCTTTAACTCAAACTCTTTTGGGCTAACCGTTTACCGGTTAACAACCTGTTGAACATCGGGCTGGCGTGCTGACAACACGTCAGCCCTTTTGTATTATTATAACCACAATTAAGGGTTAATGCAATAAATATAGAGTGAGGTTCGAACTTCGAACCTCGAACTTCGAACCTCGAGTTTAAACCGGCGCTTGTTCCCGCTCGCTGCGCCGGGCCGGGTTGACAAACCGGGTGAACTCTTTGATAAAGCCCAGCTCTACTGTGCCGGTGGGGCCGTTCCGCTGCTTGGCCACGATGATGTCAGCAATGGAAGCCCGCTCGGTATCCGGATTGTAATATTCATCCCGGTAAATAAACATCACCACGTCCGCGTCCTGCTCCAGGCTGCCGCTTTCCCGCAAGTCGGCCAGCTGGGGCACTTTGCTCTGCCGCTGCTCCACCGAACGGCTGAGCTGGGCCAGGGCCATCACCGGCACGTTCAGCTCTTTGGCCAGGCTTTTGAGGGATCGGGAGATCTCGGCAATTTCCTGCTGCCGGTTTTCGATCCGCCGGCCGCCGTGCATCAGCTGCAGGTAGTCAATCACAATCAGCCCTAAACCCTTTTCCAGGTGGATTTGCCGGGATTTGGCCCTGACCTGGCGGGCGGTAAGCATCCCCGAATCGTCGATAAATATGGGCAGCTTGACCATTTCGCTGGCCTGACGGGTCAGTTTGAGCCAGTCTCCTTCGCCCATTTCGCCCCGGCGCAGCTTGTGGTGGTCCACTTGGGCTTCGGCAAAGAGCAGCCGCTGCACCAGCTGTTCCTTGGACATTTCCAGGCTGAAAACAGCCACCGGCTTGCCGGTCTTGGCCGCCGCCTGGTAGGCTACGCACAGGCCGAAACTGGTTTTGCCCATGGAGGGGCGGGCGGCCACGATGACTAAGTCTCCGGGCTGGAAGCCCTGGCAAAGCCGGTCCAGATCCGTGAAACCGGAAGGCACGCCGGTAATTTGGCCTTTATTCTTATAGAGCTGCTCCAGTTGTTTGAAGGTATCCCTGAGAATGTCTTTGATTTCGCTGAACACGGTGGAAGCGCGGCGGGAACCCAGTTCCATCAGCATTCTTTCCGCTTCTTCCATCAGGCGTTCGGCGTCTTCGCCGCCTTCATAGCCCAGGCCGGCAATGCGGGTGGCCAAATTAATCAAATTGCGCAGCAGGGCTTTTTCTTCCACTATACGGGCGTAGTGTTCGGCGTTAGCCGCCGTGGGCGCGATGTTGGCCAAGGTGGCCACGTAAGCGGCGCCGCCTACTTTTTCCAGAGCGCCCTTGCGCCGCAGGCTGTCGGTGACTGTCACCAGGTCTACGGCATGACCGCTTTCTTCCAACTCCAGGATGATTTCGAAAATCAGCCGGTGGGATTCCATGTAGAAATCTTCGGCCCGGATGTGCCGCACCGCCTTATTTATGGCTACATTGTCCAAAAAAATGGCGCCCAATACTGATTGCTCGGCGTCTATATTGTGCGGAGGCACCTTGTCCCACATGAATTGCTCACCTCGAATAACCGGTAAAACAATGGCAGCTCGCTCATGGGCGCCGCCTTGCGCGGTCCCGCTAAATCACTCGCTTCATAATTGTTTTACGGCAACGGTTGATCACGGTTGGCGTCAGTTAACCACATTAGCCACGGTGGCCGCGGAGGCGGCGGGGAAAATATGACCGATGATCTCCTCTACGCTCTGTACCGTAATTACTTTAATACCCCTGGTATCGCCGGGGATGTCTTTTTCGTTTTCTTGGGGGATAAATACTGTTTCAATGCCGCATTGTTTGGCTCCGTAAATTTTCTCCGGCACGCCGCCCACCGCCCGGATCAGGCCCTGGATGGACAGTTCGCCGGTGACGGCAATGTTTTGCGGGATGGCCCGTTCTTCCAGGGCGCTGTATAGGGCCAGGCAGATGGCCACCCCCGCCGAAGGTCCGTCAATGCGGCCGCCTCCGACAATGTTGACGTGCACGTCAAATTCATGGAGGTCCCGGCCGGTAAGCTTACGCAGCACCGAAGCGGCGTTGAAAACCGAATCCCGGGCCATACTGCCTGCGGTTTCGTTAAATCGGAGCACGCCGCCGCCTTCCCGGCGGGCCGGGAAAACTACCGCCTCGATTTCCAGGGCCGAGCCCAAAAAGCCCGCCACGCCCAGGCCAAAAATGCGGCCCGTTTCGCCGTTTAACGAAGCCCGCCTGGTAACGTAAGGGGTCAGACGGCCCACCTGGATCACTTCATAGATGTCCGTCAGGGCGATGGAAGCGCCTTCCCGGCCTCCCGCGCGCCGGCAGGCCAGGGCGAAGGCGTCGGCCAGGATGCTGACGGCTTTGCGGCCTTCGATGGTATATTCCGCAATCACGCCTTCCACGCCGTCTTCCATGGATACGGCCAGCTTTTTGGCGGCCTGCCGGACGATAAGGCGAATGTCCTGGGGCGTCAGCGGATCAAAGAAAATCTCGGCGCACCGGCTGCGAATGGCCGGGTTTATTTCTTCCGGTTCCCTGGTGGTGGCGCCGATCAGGATGAAATCGGCGGGGGCGCCGTCTTCAAAGAGCTTTTTAATGTATTGGGGAATGTTGGTTTCAGACGGGTCATAATAGGACGATTCGAAAAAGACCCTTTTGTCTTCCAGCACTTTAAGCAGTTTGTTCTGCAAAACCGGGTCCATTTCCCCTACTTCGTCAATGAACAAGACGCCGCCGTGGGCGTCGGTGACCAGCCCGGGCTTGGGTTCCGGGATCCCGGTGTCCGCCAGATCCCGCCGCGCGCCCTGGTAAATCGGGTCGTGCACCGAGCCAAGCAGGGGATTGGTTACTTCCCTGGGGTCCCAGCGCAGGGTGGTGCCGTTCACCTCCACAAAGGGCGCTTCCGCTTCAAAGGGACTGTAAGCGGTGGCCCGGGCCGCCTCCAGCACCAGCCTGGCGGCCGTGGTTTTGCCCACGCCGGGGGGGCCGTAAAGCAAGATGTGCTGCGGAAAAGGGGACGCCAGTTTGGACAGCAGGGCCCGCACCGGCAGTTCCTGACCCACAATTTCTGCAATGCCGGCGGGTCTGAGTACGTCCATGGCCGAGCTAACCAGGTTTTTTTGCTCCAATTTCTCCAGAATGGCCAGCTTTTTGAGTGTCTGGGCGTTTTCCGAGCCGGCGTTTTCTTTGACGATCTGCATTTTAATTTCCTGGACATAGTCTTCATGGCGCTGCTGCAGGCGCTCGTTGATTTTTTTGTCCAGTTCGTCTTCCACCATGCGCCTGGCGATAATGTCGGCGATCTCATTTTCAATTTCATCCAGCAAGGCCGGTAATTGGTCCGGCTTGGGAACGGTATCCGGCGTGGGATCCTCAAATACCAGTTTCTGCAGGGCCAGCACCCGCTCGGGCAGGGAGTTCGAGCGCATCAGCTGCAAGATATTCAGTTTACCCGCCCGCAGCACGATCTTGTCCGAACCGTAAATATCGGTTAAGACGTTAAATAACGAGTTAACCTGCCGCGATAACTGGTCCTGTTTGCTGTTGTTGGCTTCCGGTTCGTTTGAGGCTTTGATTTTGTTGAGAAAGCTTTTCATTGGTTGGCGCTCCTTGCGTTTTTATTCCGCCGTTACTGCGACTGTGATGGTTGCCTGGACCTGCGGGTGCAGCTTAACCGCCACTTCATGGGCGCCCAGCGTTTTGATGGGCGCGTCAAGCAAAAGCTTTTTTTTGTCTATCGTAAAACCGTGCTGCGCCTTGACCGCATCAGCAATGTCCTTGCCGCTGATGGCGCCAAATAATTTGCCGGCTTCGCCCACCTTGGCGGTCATGGCCACCCGGAGGCCATCCAGCTGCCGGCCGAGCTGCCGCGCGTCTTCCGCCGTTCTTTGTTTTTGCTCGGCTTTAAGCTGATTTTGCCGGTCCAGTTCGTTGATTTTACCCTTGGTGGCCTCGGCGGCCAAACCTTTGGGAATCAGAAAGTTCCGGGCGTATCCTTCGGCTACGTTCAATACGTCGCCTTTGCGGCCGGTTTTGGGCACGTCCGCCAACAAAATAACCTGCATTTATATCAACCTCCCTCAATTGGGATATTACGCATGGATAATTACACAGGAATATTACTCATTACTGTGCAACGTTTGTTAGCACCCGTAGCCCAGGCCCGTAAAGTTATTAACCGTAAGCGATTTCTCGGAGAGCATGAGCGCACGGTTAATAACTTTACGGGCCGGCTCAATGCTGAACAGTAACGCCTGAACAATTAACAGACTACTCACTGGTCTTGCGGGACAGACGGCGCAAGTCGGCGATCGGGTCGATCAGCCCGAGGGCCGGCAAGACAAAGGGCAGGTATAACAATATTATAACGACCAGGGCAATCTTCACAATCCGCGTCATTTTCCAGGTCTGGAATAAGTACGTGATCACAGACAGGCCCTGAACAAAGAAAATAATGGCGGCGACAAACAGGATATTTTTACCAAATGTGTCCGCCCAGGCGACGGAGAACTGTTCTCCTCCCAGCATCAGGGCCAGGCTGGCAATGGCCAGCCAGATGGAATACCAGGGCAGGATCCAGCGGGAGAATGGCGTCCCCCCGGCAATAGCATAGCCCAGGCGCCCCAGCTGCCGGCGGGCAACAAAAAAAGTGCCCAGGACGGCCGCATATGTCCAGACAAAGATAGTGCCCGGCAGCAAGAGCCAGGTTAAATGAATCGCTTGTTTGGCCATTTGGACTAACCGCTGCTGTTCTTCCGCCGTGATTTTGCTGTTGAGGTAGAGCCTGGACACCTGTTGCAGCGCCGCATCCGCTTCCCCGCTGAAGCTGTCAAACCCGACGGCTCCGCTGGCGTATAATAAAGCGATTTCGATTCCGGCTACCGCCACGGCCAGGACAAACAGGGCGTTAAGGCTTTGGGCCACGGAAGCCTTGTTTTTGATCAGCAGACCCATCAGCACCGCTCCGGGGCCGGCATGGACAAGCAACAGTAACAGCAGCGACGAACTGACAACTGCCAAGGCAGCGGCGGCAATGGCCAGCGCGAGCAGTGCCTGCGCGAGATCCCGCTTCACAAGCAAATAAACCGCCGGCAAAGGCAACAGGATTAGCGCCGGTAAAGACATCAGCGGCAACAGGCTCAACAAGCCAATCACCACCGTCAGCGCGGCTGCGCCCGGAATTTCCAGGAAAGCGGGGTATTTGTCTGTCGGGGCCAAGGAATCACCTCAAAATAAGCGCAAGATAAACCTGAAATAAGCCTGAAACAAGCCAAGCCTGATTATACTTACCTGGGTATCTACTTCACTAAGGTAGACACATTGCAAAAGGCGACCTTGAGCCATTGTGATAGTTTATTAAAAATCCCTTTGTACAAGCTTTTTATAAGGATTTCACCTTAGTCAAGTGGATACCCATGTATACTTATTACCCATTAAGTTATGATGTTTGCGATTCGTTGCCTTGAAATACAAAAGCTGGAGCTCGGGTCTGAACCTCGAACTTCGAACCTCGAAATGTTTGAGATTCGTTGCCTGAGGTTCGCGAGCTAAATTTCGAACCTCGAACTTCGAACCTCGAGACTGCCCTTAAGCTGTTTATACTTCTGCGTCCCGGCGTGTTTTCCTGCCCCCGGCCCCTTAGGAGCCTTGTTATTTGTTGCCCCGAATGGGGGAAAGTGCGGAAATAGGAGAGGCAGGGGAATCTGACGCCCCTGCCTCAAGCTGATCTGCAAAATAATTGTTTAGCCGGCCAGTCGACTGTGCCTGGCTATGTCTGGCCGTTACCGCAACAGTTTGCACAGTAACGCCGGGTTTTACTCCAAAGTAAAGGGCAGCAAAGCAATGTTGCGGGCCCGTTTGATGGCCAGCGTCATCATCCGCTGATGCCTGGCGCAGTTGCCGGAAATACGGCGAGGCAGTATTTTACCCCGCTCAGTGATATATTTTTTTAACCGGGGCAAGTCTTTGTAATCTACGGCTTGCATTTTGTCCACGCAGAAACTGCAGATTCTCTTTTTGCCCCGACGACCGCGTTCACGTCTCATGCTATACGACACTCCTTAAAAAGGAATTTCCTCCTCGTTAAAACTAATCTCGCTGGCAAATCCTTCGCCGCCGCTCTTGGTTCCACCGGCTGCCGGCGCCGACGCCGGCGCTTCCCGGGCGTCTTTGGGCCAGTCCAGGAAACGGACTTCGTTGGCTACAACCTCGGTGATCCAGCGGCGGTTGCCCTGGTTGTCATCGTAGGTGCGCACTTGAAGCCTGCCGTCCACTGCCACCAGTCTGCCTTTGCCCAGGTGGTTGGCGCAGGTTTCCGCCAGCTTTTGCCAGACCACGATATTAATGAAATCGGCTTCTCTTTCACCCGTTTTGGTGGCAAAATTGCGGTCAACGGCCAAGGTAAAGCTGGCTACCGGGGTGCCGTTTGGCGTATAGCGCAATTCCGGATCTTTGGTTAAACGGCCAATCAAAATGACTTTGTTTAACATGTCTTTCACCACCTTTTAAGACACGATCATTCTTCTTCGCGCACAATCATGTGCCGCAATACCGAATCGGTAATTTTCAGTACCCGGTCCAGCTCGGCCGACACTGCGGCTTCGCCTTTGAAATTGATTATATAGTAGATCCCTTCGCGCAAGTCTTTGATTTCATAGGCCAGTCTGCGCTTGCCCCATTTGTCAATCTTGGCGATTGTCCCACCATCGTTCTCAATCATAGACCGTACTTTTTCAATTACCGCCTCGAGCGCTTCGTCGTCCAGATCCGGTTTAATAATCAAAACCAGCTCGTATCCGCGCACGATGCTCACCTCCTCCCTATGGACATAAGGCCCTACTGTCGCGGCGCCTGACAGGCAAGTACCGTAGTAGAGCAGGGTAGGCCAATATTATTACATTTTTTGGCTAGTAAATTATAGCACAAAAAACCGTCCGGGGCAAGAAAAGCTGAAAAAAAGTCGCAAAATTTGAATTTCCTAAAATTACCACCAGCAATTACAATTACGGGTCTTTGACACTTCAAAAAAATGGTTGTCCGCTAAAGTCCTTAAAAACAGGGCTTTTTTTTATATTTTGCGGTCAAATTAGGCAAATAATATTTGC
>WQUS01000211.1 GCA_009781965.1 Bacillota bacterium
CTCATACTCTTCGAGAAATCGCTTACGGTTAATAACTTTACGTGCCGGGGCTACGGGTACTAACAAACACAGGGTCTGACCAGTAACGATTTTAGCGGTTCGGGGGTGGAAGAATGTATATCGGTATCGATGTAGGTGGCACCAGAACCGACGCGGTGTTGCTTGAGAATGGATTGGTACGGGCTTTTGCCGAGGTTGACAGCAGCAGCGATATTCTTTCCTCGTTACTGAATGCTCTGGATTTGGTGATGAAGGGCGTTCCCGCCGAACTGATTAAACGGTCGGTGATCAGTACGACGCTGATTACCAATTATGTGGCGGAAAAAAAATATGATCCGGTAGGCTTGATTTTAATCCCCGGGCCTGGTTTATCCAGCACGGAATTTAAATATGACAGCGATACTTTCACTCTCTCGGGCGCCATAGATTATCGGGGGCGGGAGATTATGCCCCTGCGCCAGGAAGAGGTTGAAAACGCCATTACCGCTTTAAGCGCTAAGGGTTACCGCAAAGTGGCGGTGGTGGGCAAGTTCTCGGTGCGCAATAACAAACATGAGCTGCAAGTTGCCGAGCAGATCAAAAAGCGTTACCCGGATTGGCAGGTGGAAATGGGGCATCAAGTGGCCGGCAGCCTCAATTATCCGCGCCGGGTGGTTACCACGATGCTGACCTGCGCTACCTTGGAAAAATACTCCCAGTTTCTGAATTCGGTCCAGGAGGCTGTGTCCAGCAGGGGTATCGGCGGCGCGTTGTTTATTCTCAAAGCCGACGGCGGCACTATGCCCCTCAGTAAAGCCACCAGGTCGCCCATAGAAACCATTTTCAGCGGTCCGGCCGCCAGCACCTTAGGTGTGCAGGCGCTAATCCCGCCGGGCGAGACGGCGGTGGTGGTTGATATTGGCGGCACCACTACCGATCTGGCCCTTGTTTTAGTCGGCCAGCCCCTTATTTCCACCTATGGGGCGCCAGTATCAGATCAGCTGACCCAGGTGCGGGCGATGGCGGTAAAATCAGTGCCGGTAGGCGGCGACAGTTTTGTGGAGCGGGTGGGCGAGGAGATCGTGGTCCATTCGAAAAGACTTGGCGCCCCTTATTGCCTGGGCGGTCCGGCGCCTACCCCCACCGACGCCTTGCGGGTGCTGGGCTTGGCCAGGGTGGGCGATCCGGAAAAGGCCGCCGAGGCGATGGTTATGCTTGGCCAGCCCCTTGGTTTGAGCGCCGGCGAAGTGGCTAACCGGATTGTTAATCTGGTGGTTGATATTGTGGTGCTTGAAATTGAAGAAATCTTTCTGCAATGGGAACGGGAGCCTGCCTACCGGGTCTGGGAAGTGCTGAAAAAACGCAAAGAGCGTCCATCCACCGTGGTGGGCGTAGGCGGCGGGGCGGCCGGTTTCATTGTGCAAATAGCCGCGCGCATCGGCTGCCATCCGGTTATTCCGCCCTACGCGCCGCTGGCTAACGCTATTGGAGCGGCGGTGGCGATTCCCACTTTGCAGGTCAGCCTGCGGGCCGATACCGAACAGGGCGTCTATACTGTGGAGGAGGAAGGGGTTCAGGGTCAAATCAACAAGGATCCCTTTACGGAAGAAGACGCGCTGGAGATGGCGGCAAGCTGGCTGAAAAAAAGGTCGGAACAATACGGTCTAGGCAGTAAACTTGGGAAAACCGAAACGACCCGGCAGGATGTTTTTACCATGGTTAGAGACTGGATTACCACCGGCAGAATATACGATATCTGTGTCCAAACGCCCAGAGGCATTATGGGGCAAATTGGTTCAAGGGGTGAGTTCTAGTGGCAGCGGATAAAACAGGCCTGATCTTTTTTCCTGCGTTTGACTGGGCAATTGCGCCCACTCACCCTGAGCGGGAAGAGCGTCTGTTATATACCAGGGACCAGATTTTTGAAGAAGGGGTGATGGATATGCCTCAGATTCAGGAATTTGCGCCCCGTTTGGCGACCATGCATGATATTGCCCGGACCCACTTTTGTGTGCCCCGGGTGCAGAGCCAGGTGACAGAGGCCCATTTAATCGCCGCCGGCTCGGCTATGCGGCTGGGCGACGGCATTATAAACGGAGAAATTAAGAACGGTTTCGCCCTGGTGCGTCCGCCCGGTCACCATGCCATGCGGGTGGTGCAAGGGAACCGCGGTTTTTGCAGCATCAATAATGAAGCCATCCTGGTTGATTACCTGCGCCGCCGGCACGGCATCAAAAAGGTGGCTATTGTTGATTCCGACGCCCACCATGGCGATGGCACCCAGGATATCTTTTATCATGATCCCGATGTGTTATTTATCTCCTTTCATCAGGACGGACGAACTATTTTCCCCGGCACCGGCTTTACCAACGAGCTGGGCGGGCCCGGGGCTTACGCCCGCACGCTGAATGTTCCCTTGCCGCCCGGTTCCACCGACGAGATTTTTATGTACTTGGTTGATCACCTGGTGCTGCCTATAGTTAACGATTTTAAGCCGGAGATCATCATTAATTCTGCCGGTCAGGACAACCACTACTCCGATCCCCTGGGCAGCATGCGCTTTACCGCCCGGGCCTATGCCGACTTCACCCGTAAGCTCAAGCCGGACCTGGCCGTGCTGGAAGGGGGCTATGCCATTGAAACGGCGCTGCCCTATATCAACCTGGCCATTATTCTTGCGCTGGCCGATATAGATTACTCGCACGTGATGGAACCGGATTACTGGCCGGACAGGTTTAAAGAAAGCCCGGACCGGGTAACTCTGGTCCAGCAGATGGTGGAAGAACTGCTGGAAACCTGGGCCAGAAAAGACACGGTGGATCGGCAAAAGATCTTTGGTTCCGGCGAATATTACCAGCGGAAAAAATCTATTTATTACGATACTGACTATATCGAAGAGGAACAGGTGGAAAAAGTCAAGGTGTGTCCGGACTGCCCCGGTTATATCCTGATTGAATCCCGGGGTGAACGGGGCTACCGCGCGCCGGTGAACATCTTTGCTGTTTCCGTTCCCTTTCACGCCTGTCATGACTGCCAAAGCAAAGCGTACGATATTTATGAAGAATCCAAGCAGAATACCAAGTATGATTATGTGTATATGCAGGATAAGTCCACAGATACCTGTATGGCCCTGGACAGGCAAAACGGCCAGGAATGGGTAACGGAAGGATAGAAAAAGGATGCCGAAGATTAAGGTATTGGATGAAACGACCGCTTGCCGCATCGCGGCCGGCGAAGTGGTTGAGCGGCCTGTCTCGGTGGTGAAAGAATTACTGGAAAACTCACTGGACGC
Organism: Bacillota bacterium; assembly: GCA_009781965.1. GTDB lineage: Bacteria > Bacillota > Desulfotomaculia > Desulfotomaculales > Desulfallaceae > BRH-c8a. The sequence goes on from WQUS01000211.1 coordinate 3,272, forward strand.
CGGAGCGGACCAGCTAACGGTTATCCTGGCCGGCGGGGGGGCTGATTCAATAACGGTTATTGATAATGGTTGTGGAATAAGCCAGGAGGATACCCCCCTGGCTTTTCAGCGTCACGCAACCAGTAAAATTTCCACCGCCGAGGATTTGGACCATATTGCCACCATGGGCTTTAGAGGCGAAGCGCTGCCCAGCATTGCCGCGGTGTCCGACCTGCAAATCAGAACCCGTACGGCTCAAAGGGATGAAGGGTATTTTCTGCACATTAGAGGCGGCGCCATTATCGAGTCCGGTCCGGTCGGCTGCCCGGTGGGAACAGCCGTGTCGGTTAAAGAGCTGTTTTTTAACACCCCGGCCCGGCGCAAACACCTGAAAACGAAAGCCACCGAAGGCGGATTGTGCGCCGATTTAATTTATAAATTGTCTTTAATCAATCCGGGAGTTCGGTTTACCCTGGAACAGCAGGGACGGACCCTGTTCCGTTCGCCGGGCACGGGGAAGCTGTCCGATGTGCTTGCCGCCGTCTATGGTCTTGAGTCGGCCGGGATGCTGCTGCCGGTCAAGGCCATTGAAGGAGACATGGCGGTGACCGGCTACGTGAGCAAACCGGAGCTGAATCGCGCCGGCCGGCAGCAAATAACCCTGGCGGTAAACGGCAGGCTGGTGCGCAGCGCCTTGGTTAACCAGACCCTGGACGAAGCCTACAAAGGCTTAATGACTGTCGGCCGGCACCCGGTGGCGGTATTGCAAATACAATTGCCGACCGACCTTATTGACGTCAATATCCACCCGGCTAAAACCGAGATTAAAATTGCCAATGAATTACAGTTGGCCCGGCTGTTAGTCAGCGCGGTAAGGAACGCGCTGGGCAAAACCAGTTTGATTCCATCGGCGCGGCCGGCGCCGCCGGCTAAGACAAGCTTGCCGGCCGGGGTAGAACCGCTGAAGTTTTCTTTTGCTTCTGGCGCTGAGCTAAGCCCTGAACCAAGCCATGAACTAAGCTCTGAACCGATTGATGAGCTGATTGATGAACCAAGCACTGAGCCAAGTGCCGAATCAAGTGCCGAATCAAGTGCTGAACCAGGCGCTGAGCTAAATGATGAGCTGATTGATGAACCGTGCGCTGAGCCAAGCGGCCGGCTGGGAAGCGCCCGGCCCGGGTATGATGTAAGGGAGCTGGCCGGGTATGTTGCCGAGGCCGGGGCAGAGATAGCCGGAGTGGGCGACATGGCTCCTGCCAGTGATCTGGTTGCCAAAGATGTGCCGCCGCCCGGGGCAGCAAAAACCATTGCCTCTGCTGCTGGTGGGCAGCGGGAACAACCGG
>WQUS01000212.1 GCA_009781965.1 Bacillota bacterium
GTTATTTGGAATTTACCCGGGAAGTTCTTACCGCCCTGAACGCATATTCTGCTGAGTATATTGAAAATAACTATCAATTTTTTAAGCTTGGTTATATTGAATTCTTAAAAAGGATGAGCGGATAACCGCTATAGTCCCCAAAGCCCCGGAACGGCGATCACCGTTCCGGGGCTTACAGATTCCGTTTGTGATCTAGTATTTACTTCGCCAGCTTAAAAATCTTCACCGCTCCCCGCAGTACGATGGCAAAAACAATCGCGCCGATTACAAGGTCAGGGATTTTACTTTGCATAACCGCTACTAAAACGGCGGCGGCAATTACTCCGATGTTGACGATCACGTCGTTGGAAGTGAATATTTGCGTCGCTTTAATGTGAACTTCCTGGGATTTAGACTGGCGGAGAAAATAGAGCGAGGCGGCATTGCCGGCAAGAGCGAAGCATGACAGCACAATCATTATGATGAAGTCAGGTACCGGCTCATCAACCATAAAGCGCCGCACTATTTCCGCGAAACCCCATAGGGCAAGCATCAGTTGGATTGCGCCACTTGAGCGGGCGATGCGCTTCTTTATGATTATCGTACCGGTGATAGCGTAAATACTAAGCGCGTATACCAATGCGTCCGCCAATTCGTCCAACGAATCGGCAACCAGTCCCATTGAATGGGCGATTAATCCGGCCACTATTTCAACAGCGAATACGCCAAAATTAATCAGCAGCACCGTCCACAACAAACGTTTATCCGCGGTATATTGTGTTGCCGCGACCTCGCCCGCATAGGGTTCTGTTGCAATAAGTTCAGCGCCAAAATCAAGCGCATCGACCGCTGTCCGGATGCTTTCAAGACCGCCTGTATGCAGCACAGTAAGCCGCCTGTTCTCAAGGTCGAAGTCCAACTGCTTAACTGAAGTGTTGTCTGCCAGCTGCAGGCGAATCATTTGTTCCTCCGCCGGACAGTCCATATCCTTGATGAATAATACCGTTTTTTCCATGTGTATCCCCTGACCAATTATACTGCAAAAAACGGCGTAACAAAGCGCTACGCCGTTTCACTGTTTTAACCAAAAACATTTTCTTACGTCGCCCCGCCACTAAGGTGTAGGTGGCTTTTGATACTTAAGCGGACTCTTCTTTTTTCTTCTTCCGCTCCATGGATACCAGAAGCGGCTTTTCTTTCTTTAAGATCGTGTCCCTGGTGATGACGCACTTGGCGATATCTTCCCGGGACGGGATGTCGTACATAATCTCCAGCATAATATCTTCCAGAATGGAGCGCAGCCCCCGGGCCCCGGTTTTGCGCCGCAAGGCTTCCTGGGCAATGGTCTTTAACCCGTCCAGCTGGAACTCCAGATGCACTCCGTCCAGATCGAACAGCTTCTCGTACTGTTTGACCAGAGCGTTGCGCGGTTCGGTGAGGATGCGCACCAAAGCGTCCTCATTCAGCGCCTCCAGAGTGACAATGATCGGTAAACGGCCTACAAATTCGGGGATCAGACCGTACCGGAGCAGGTCTTCGGGCAAAATCTGGGCCAAAATCTCACCGATTTTCTGCTCCTGCCGGGGCTTAATATCGGCCCCGAAACCCATCACTTTCTGGCCAACGCGGTTTTGAATAATTTTATCCACGCCGTCAAAAGCGCCGCCGCAAATAAACAGGATATTGGTGGTATCCAGCTGGATAAATTCCTGATGCGGATGCTTGCGGCCTCCTTGAGGCGGCACGCTGGCCACGGTGCCCTCAAGAATTTTCAGCAGCGCCTGCTGCACGCCCTCACCGGAAACATCCCGGGTAATGGACGGATTTTCCGATTTGCGGGCAATTTTGTCAATTTCGTCAATATAGATAATGCCTTTTTCCGCTTTTTCCACATCGTAATCGGCGGCCTGGATTAGTTTCAACAGGATATTTTCCACATCCTCGCCGACGTAACCGGCCTCAGTCAGAGAGGTGGCGTCGGCAATGGCGAAAGGCACATTAAGCAGCCTGGCCAAGGTCTGAGCTAACAAGGTTTTACCGCTGCCGGTAGGGCCGAGCATCACAATATTACTCTTTTGCAATTCCACGTCGTCAATTTTGCCGCCCAGATTAATGCGCTTATAGTGGTTATACACCGCCACCGCCAGCGCTTTTTTGGCGTTTTCCTGGCCGATGACGTACTGATCCAGGATGTCTTTAATTTCCTTGGGTTTAGGGATATCCCCCAGATCCAGGCCAATATCTTCGCTCAGCTCTTCTTCGATAATCTCATTGCATAATTCAATGCACTCGTCGCAGATGTATACGCCCGGTCCGGCCACAAGTTTTTTCACCTGGTCCTGCAACTTACCACAGAAAGAGCATTTTAGCTGACCCTTTTCGTTAAACATAATTCACCTCACCAATGGGGACATTTTTATGAACGCACAAACACCTTGTCAATGATTCCGTACTTTTTGGCTTCTTCGGCTGACATATAATAATCGCGTTCAGTATCCAGGGCAATTCTATCCACGGGCTGCCCGGTGTGCTTAGCCATTAACGTGTTCATGGTGGCTCGGATCCGCAATATTTCCTTGGCCTGGATATCTATATCAGTAGCCTGACCCTGAAAACCGCCGGCCGGCTGATGCACCATAATCCGGGCATAGGGCAAAGCGTAACGTTTGCCTGGCGTGCCGGCCGCCAGGAGAAAAGCGCCCATACTGGCCGCTTGCCCTAAGCAGATGGTGGAAACGTCTGCTTTGACATACTGCATGGTATCGTATATGGCCATTCCGGCTGTAATTACTCCCCCGGGCGAGTTAATGTACATGTTGATGTCTTTTTCCGGATCGTCCGCCTCCAGGAACAGCAGTTGGGCAATAACCAGATTAGCCATGTGGTCTTCAATCTGACCACCGATAAAAATAATCCGGTCTTTCAACAATCTGGAATAAATATCGTAAGACCTTTCACCCCGGTTGGTCTGCTCAACCACAATGGGCACTAAGTAGGACATGGTTATCTCCCTCCTTACAAGATTATACTGCATCTGTTATAACTATGCCACATAAATTATTCCCCGGCTGCCTGTTCCGTGCTTTCCGTCAACACAGCACTGGCGGCGATTAATTCAATGGCCTTTTGCTGCAGCAGGCTTTCCCGCATCGGCTCCAACTGATTCTGTCCTGCCAGTATTTTACGTAATACACTTGGTTCCTGCTGGTAATGCTCAGCCATCTGGCTAATTTCCTTGTCCAGATCCTCATCGGTAACAGCAATGTTCTCTATTTTACCGATAGTTTCCAAAACCAGGGTGGTCTTAACGCCTCTGTGGGCGTCATCCTTCAGGCTGGCTTTCAGATCATCCATGGTCGTTCCGGTGTATTGCAGATATTTATCCATGTCCAGGCCCTGAGCCTGCAGCCTTCTTTCCATGTTGTCAAGCATCTCCAACAGCCGCAGCTCCACCATTTCTTCCGGGATATCCACCGTGGCGTTCTCCACCGCCTTGCGTACCGCTTCGTTATTCACCTGATATTTGGCCCGCTGCTCAGCCGCTTCTTTTAATTTATTAAGAATATCCGCCTTAAGTTCCTCAATGGTATCAAATTCGCTGACATCTTTCGCGAACTCGTCATCAAGGGCGGAAACTTCCTTGCGTTTAACGTTTTTCACCGTCACGGAGAAAACCGCTTCTTGACCTTTGAGCTCTTCACTGGGGTAATCTTCGGGAAAGGTAACGGTTACTTCGGCGCTCCCGCCAATAGCCACCCCTTTAAGCTGGTCTTCAAAACCGGGCACAAAGGAACCCGAGCCAATCTCCAGGGAATAATCGTCCCCTTTGCCGCCTTCGAATGGGACACCGTCCTTGCGGCCGACAAAATCAATCAGGGCTATATCCCCTTGTTCAACCACACCCTCTTCCAGGTTGACCAACTGGGCATGCCGATCTTGCAGTTTTTGCAATTCACTGTCCACATCCTGGCCGGTTACTTCCGTTGTCGGTTTGGCAACCTCCAGCCCCGCGTACTGACCCAAGGTTACCTCCGGCTTCACCCTCACGGTGGCTGTAAACTTGACCGGTTTGCCTTCCTCCACCTGAACCAGATCTACTTTCGGCTGGGCCACCGGCTCCACTTTGGTCTCTTCAACTGCCTGCATATATGCTTCCGGCACCACAATCTCCACCGCTTCGTTATAAATGGCCGCCTTGCCCACTAAGTTTTCAAATACCACTCGCGGGACTTTGCCTTTGCGAAATCCGGGCACGTTGACGGTTTTGACCAGTTTGCGATAGGCCTGCTCCATCGCCTTATCCAGCTGTTCGGCGTCAACCTCTACATCAAGCAGTACTTCATTGTTCTCAAGCTTTTCCGCGGTAGCCTTCATCATGCTCCCCCTTGTGAATAATCATTATGTATCCATATCTACTGCCACACAACGTGGCTGAATACATAATTTTAACATAATTTAGCTTTTGCCGCAACCACAAGGCAAATCAGCGTTTGGTTACTGGTCAGACCGTGACTGGTCAGACCCTGTGTTTGTTAGTACCCGTAGCCCAGGCCCGTAAAGTTATTAACCGTAAGCGATTTCTCGGAGAGTATGAGCGCACGGTTAATAACTT
>WQUS01000213.1 GCA_009781965.1 Bacillota bacterium
CCGCCACTTTGCCCGCCCGGGGTGTATTTGGCGGGTTCAGCACCGAGTTACCGCCGATGCCGGAAATTATATTATTTGCCGGAGCCATTTACCGGAGCAGAGTTTCCGTGCTGCTCCGGTAATTCGTTGCTGAGGCAAGTTAAGGCACTTATCTGAGCAAGTCAAAGCGATCGGCGTTCATCACTTTATTCCATGCCGCGACAAAATCACATCGGAATTTTTCTTGGGCATCATTGGCGGCGTATACTTCCGCAATGGCTCTCAGCTGTGAGTTGGAGCCAAAGATCAGGTCCACCCTGGTGGCCGTCCATCTTGGCCGGCCGGTATTTCTGTCAACGCCGTTGAACAGGTTTGCGTCAGCGGTAGTTCGCCACTCGGTGTCCATGTCTAAAAGATTGACAAAGAAATCATTGGTTAACGTTTCCGGCTTGGCGGTCAATAGGCCGTGGGGGGATTGATTGAAGTTATTGCCTAAAACCCTCAGCCCGCCAAGTAACACGGTCATCTCCGGCGCGGTCAGGTTGAGCAGCTGCGCTTTATCAAGCAACAGTTCCTCCGGCAAGGCGCTAAAGGCTCGCTGCAGATAGTTTCTGAAGCCGTCATAGATTGGTTCCAGCACTTTCATAGCTTGGACGTCCGTTTGGGCCTGTGACGCGTCCATCCGGCCCGGCGTAAAGGGAACCTTGACGACGGCGCCCGCTTTTTTTGCCGCTATCTCAATGCCCACAGCCCCGCCCAGCACGATTAAGTCGGCCAGGGATACGAATTTGCCGTTGCAGTTAAACTGATGCTGAAGCTGTTCGTACTTGGCTAATACCGCTTTTAATTGGTGCGGTTGATTCACTTCCCAGCCAATCTGCGGTTCCAGCCGGATGCGCGCGCCGTTTGCGCCGCCTCTCCGATCCGACCCTCTAAATGTTGAGGCGCTGGCCCAGGCGGTGCTGACCATCTGCGATACTGTCAAACCGGCGCCGGCAATTTTGCCCTTCAGCTCTTCGATATCCTGCTCATTGATAAGGTATCCCGCGCATGGGGGAATGGGGTCTTGCCACAGGAATTCCTCCTGGGGCACATCCGCTCCCCAATATAAAGTAGTCGGCCCCATATCCCGGTGGGTAAGCTTAAACCATGCTTTGGCAAAGGCGGTTGCGAATTTTTCCGGGTGCGCGTAATAGTCTTTGGCGATCTTTTCATAAATCGGGTCAAACTTGAGGGACAAATCGGCTGTGGTCATCATGGGGCGATGCTTTTTGTTCGGGTCATGGGCGTCCGCCACCAGATCTTCCTCGGCGCAATCTTTGGCCAGCCAGATATATGCCCCGGCAGGGCTTTTGGTCAATTCCCACTCGTACTTGAACAATACCTTCAAATAACCCATATCCCATTTGGTCGGGTTGGGTTTCCAGGCGCCTTCGATGCCGCTGCCGATGGTGTCGTCCGCGTTTCCCGCGCCAAAGTCATTTTTCCAGCCCAGGCCCTGCTGTTCAATGGGCGCGCCTTCCGGTTCCGATCCCACATGAGTCGCCGGCGCGGCGCCATGGGCTTTGCCGAAAGTATGGCCTCCGGCAATCAGCGCGACTGTTTCCTCATCGTTCATGGCCATGCGGGCAAATGTTTCCCGGACATCCTTGGCCGATTCGGCCGGTATGGGCTGTCCGTCCGGACCTTCCGGATTGACGTAAATCAGACCCATCTGCACGGCGGCCAGCGGGCTGTCGAGCTGTCTCTGGTCAGAATATCTTTCAACGCCGCCCAGCCACTCTTTTTCCGAGCCCCAATAGATGTCTTCCTGGGGTTCCCAGACGTCTTCCCGGCCGCCGGCGAAGCCGATTAACTTAAGCCCCATTGATTCAATGGCGCAATTTCCCGCCAAAATCATCAGATCCGCCCAGGATATTTTTTGGCCGTATTTTTTCTTGAGCGGCCATAGCAGCCTTCTGGCTTTATCCAGGTTTACGTTGTCCGGCCAGCTGTTTAACGGGGCAAACCTTTGGGTACCGTCTCTTGCTCCGCCGCGGCCGTCCATAGTGCGATAGGTACCGGCGCTATGCCAGGCCATCCTGATAAAGAGAGGCCCATAATGCCCGTAATCCGCCGGCCACCATGTTTGAGAGTTCTTCATTAGCGCAAAGAGATCGTTCTTTAGCGCTTGCAGATCGAGAGTCTTAAATTCTTCGATGTAGTTGAACGAATTTCCCAGGGGATTGCTCAAATCGGAATTCTGGTGCAAGACGCTTAAGTTCAGTTGGTTCGGCCACCAGTCCTTGTTGGTGGTGCCTTTGGTGAAATCCGGCCGGCCCATGTTGGCTGTGGCCGGCGATTGTGCATTATCGCTCATCCATTAACCTCCTAATTTATTAATCTCTTCAAGATATTCAATCTCAATATCCGATATACGCCGCAGTTTTCCCATTGAAAATGATAATGCTGATTTGTATATAGATCATAATACAAAAAGTTGATTAGTCAATAGATATCCATATATTCCGGTTTGCCGTTGATTTTCTAAAAAATGGCTGGCGCCTGTGATATAATAAAAGACATAGACAAAGGCTTTTGTTTAAAAAGAAAAAGCATTGACATTTTAGAGTTTTTTGGATATTAATAGGGCAGTAATGAAAGTAATTGTAAAATAACCGGTGTAATAAATTTAACCGCTTGAGCTGCTTGAAGTCTGCAAGGAAATTTTGCGTCAAAACGGAGGGTTTTCATGTCGAACAAAGAAACGGTATCCGTCGGCAAACTGTTGCTGGCTTACGTGTATGTGCTGATATTTCCCATTTTGCTTCTTTGGCTGGCCGGGAACTGGCTGTGGGCGGAGGGACTGATCTTTTCTCTGTGGTTCATCATGCTGTGCGTAATTGCCATCACCTGGCTGTACTTCAAGGATCCGTCGCTCCTGGCCGAGCGTTATAAGCTGCCGGGCGGAGGAGGGCAAAAAAAATGGGACATTGCGGTGGTAACTCTGCTGGTCGTTGGTTTTACCGCCTGGATCGTCCTGATGCCGCTGGATGCCGAGCGCTTACGCTGGACGGCCCATTTCCCCTTATGGCTGAAAATAATCGGGGGGCTTTTCCTGCTCCCCTCCGCGCTCCTGTTTCTGCGAACCTATATGGATAATCCCTATGCCTCCGGGGTGGTGCGGGTTCAAGAGGAACGCGGGCAGCAGGTGATTTCCGACGGGGTTTATGGTATCGTCCGCCACCCTATGTATTTGGGCGCCGCGTTTCTTTTCATCGGCTCGCCGATGCTGATGGGATCCATATTCGGTTTGGTTTTGGGCGCGCTGCTGACCATCCTGCTTGCCGTGCGCAGCGTGGGGGAAGAAAAAATGCTGCTTGCCGAACTGGAAGGATACGCCGCCTACAGAAAAAAGGTGAAATATCGGCTGATTCCGTTTATTTGGTAGAAAGGACTGCTCGATGCTCGTGACTATTCCCGGTTCCCTGCTCACAGTATGTGATTTCGTTTACTAACTCTAATGTGGTTTACCATCTGCTGTTAACGATAATTATCAAAAAGGCAGGCGAAAAATGATAGAGCAGATCGTATTAGCTGCGATTAATCGGGAACAATTGGCAGCCGCGGTTCGTATCGCGGCTGCATGGGGTTTAGTTGTTTTTGGTACCATGGACGGTGAAGTGCTGGCCAAGAGCAAAGCCGCTGATGCCACCGCCGGGCTCCGGGTATATTTTTACGAGCCCGGTTGAGATTGGCCCCGTAAAGTAATTGCCGTGGGCAATCTTAAATCTGTATGGACTGATTTACCGGATCCGGATGAAGAAGCCAGCTTTAAAGAAACATTCTACGGCTATTTCGGCTACGCTTGGGAGCAGGTGCTGTTAGGGGCGGAAAAACCATTTGCGCATCACCGGTACTGGGACGGTTATTGGGCGGTGACAGATGTCCAACCCGATCAAGGCTTGACTGTCTCCGATGTTGCCGGTCCTGGCTGCGATGGCTTGAAGCCGTTGTGTTATAACATTAGCATTTCTATATAATCAGCACTGGTTTTTCCCGCTGCGCCCGGGGACTAATCTTTAAAAAGCTTATTCATCATGCCATCAATCTTCCGCTTTCTTTGGGATGTTTCTTGATCGTTAAGCACAATAGTTAATACATCCCCTTCCTTTGCTCCCTCCGGCATGTCGGACATAGGAATGTTGATCATGCCTTTGTCTGTTTCAACAACAGCAAAAGGGCCTTCAAACCGATCAATTATCAGCATTAAGTATCTCCTCCTTATTGCGGTGGATGACAGACCGAGCATGGTCCGTAGGTAATTTTTGCTTTTTCCAGCGGGATAGGGATTTTACTTTTGCGCAAATACCTGCAGCCGTCGCGGTGGTATTTTGCACCGGTGGCGGTAACATATACCGTTATATTTTGCGCCGGTGAAGAATCTATTTGCGAGGCTCTGCTTGGCTCTACTGTTGAAGCAGACGGCTTGGGAGGCTTACTGGGCGCGCGGGATTGATAGGGGACAGGATCTTGATTAACTCTGATATTGTTTCCATCAGAGGTTATTACTATTGTTCCTTGTTCGTCAGTCCGGTAAACCTTTACGCCGTACTTGCTAAGCGTTGCTAATGTCGTATCGTCGGGAAGCCCGTAAGTATTATCTTTTCCTACGGAGATTACCGCGTAAGCGGGGGTTGTTTTTTGCAGGAAAGAAGCGGTTGTAGAAGAATCGCTGCCATGATGGCCGACTTTTAATACGTCGACATCAATGTCTCCCGTAAGTTCGTTTTCCGAAATCGATTCTGCGTCCCCGGCAAATAAGAAAGACGTATTTTGGTATTGCAGTTTAATTACGGCAGACCAGTCATTCAAATCAGCGTAGCTGTTGCTGACCGGCGCGAGTATATCAACCTGTAAGCCGGGGATGGCAATAATGTTAACGCCGGCCCGGGCGGTATGGATAGCTAAACCTTTATTGTCCACACTGGTTAACAATGCCTCAAATATTTGCGTGGTTGTCGAAACTTTTGGCATGTATACGGAACCGATGGGGAAAGCATTAATTACGGCAGGGAGACCACCGATATGGTCTTCATGGGGATGGGTGGCGATAAGATAATCTATGGCGCTGATACCGTTAGAGTGCAAGTAGTTGATTACTGTGTTGCTATCCGCCTTGTTGCCGCCGTCAATTAACATGGTTTGGGTATTCGGAAGTTGGACGAGAATGGCATCAGCTTGCCCCACGTTTATAAAATGAACGGTTAGATCGGCACTAAAAGCGGTTGGAATATCAGTTGCTAAAGCCGTCTGGTTTGCTGGAGGCGCCGGAGACGCAGTTGTTTGTGTGGACGAGGACGCTGGAGTTGCTGACGTTGTCTCCGGTGACGGCGTTGCCGGGGACGAGGCAGGGGGGGAACCGGCGGTTTGGCTATTGATCCTATTGCCGTCGTTACTGCAGGCGGCAAAGCAAAGGGTCAAAATAAGCACCAGGGTAAGGGCAAACAGTTTTTTCACTTTAATCCTCCCAGTCGGATTGGTTTCTTTTTTAACTTGAAGTGTGTATGTTTTATTGATCCATTTAGACAATAAAAAACAGCTGTAAAATTATACGATTAGATACATTACTTGCTAGTAAATCCATAATTTTATTGCAGTTTGATTTTCTTGCTATTATTTTATTTTAATGCTATATTTAAAAATACGCTAATGTTATTCTATTACACTAAACCCAATATTTACACCGATATCTTTATGTTGCATAAATAATGCGGTAAGATCCATTTCCATTGACAATCGTTTTATTGGCTGCTAATTGTAAAAGATGTTTTATTTAGCCATAAAAATAGCGCCTAAAATATAGGCGCCGCAAGATGTGCTTATAGGTGTGGTCAAGATAATAACAACTGATGTCACACTAGTTGTTATATGGAAAAAACAAGCGGATGAAGCAGATTAAGCATTAACATATTACCGCTTCAGTTGTTGGTCTTTCGCCACCAGCCTTTGAGTTTAGTGTTTTCTTTAAAGCCCTGACTGCCGTCGCGGATCAGGATGTCCCCCGCTTGCAGCCCGGCGGTTATTTCAATATTAGCCTGGTCGCTGATCCCGGTCTTGACGCTTTTATACTTAATGCTTTGCTCAACCACCGCCATCACTTCTTTAGCTCCCGCCTGCGCTGTAATCACCGTTTCCTGCGGGACGACAAGCACGTTATGCCTGGTTTCAATAGCAATAGCCACCGTTACTTGATAGCCTGATTTTAAGTTAGCCAAGTCATTGAGCCCAATGATTACAGGCACCCGGCGCTGGGTAATGCCCAATGCCGATTGTTCTTCTTCGGCTTGGGGATATATTTGAGTGACCCGGCCGGTAAGTATTTTAGCGCCCAAAACAGGGGCGCTTATTTGCACCGGCTGACCCAAAGCCACTTGCCCCAGATCGTCGCTGAGAATATCCGCTCTTATTTCCAACTGACCGGCGCCGGTATTGGCCACCGTAGCCAAGGAAGCGCCGGGATTAACCACTTGTTCCTGTTGGGCCGGTAGATGCAAAATAACTCCATCCACCGGACTCTGCAAAGTTAACTGGCGGTTCTGCAAGTTGAGGTTCTGCAATGATTGCCGCAGTCCGGCCTCTTGAGCCTGGTACCCTTCCAACACCTGGGTTTGCTGGGTTAAACTTTGCTGTAAAGTATCCGCTTTTAGCCGGGCGGCTTGAAGATTAACCTCGGTTTCCGCTCCGGACTGATAAAGTTCCTGCTCACGGGCCAAATAATCCAGGGCGTTTTGCAGCTCCAGCCGGATACTGTCCAGGGAGGCTTGAGCGCCGGCGATGGCGGTGGCGTTTTGGCTTAGCTGGTTATTGATATCGGTGATCCGGGCGGTCAAATCCAGATTTTCCAGCACCACTACCGTTTGCCCTTTGCGCACCGCCTGGCCCACTTTTACCGGCGCCAGAATCACTTTACCGCTCTGGGGCGCCTGCAAATCATATGTTGTGGTTGGCTGCACATAACCGGTATCCTGCACGGTGGCGGTTAGATCTCCCTTCCGCACCATCACCGTTTCCGCCGCGATGCCGCTGTTCATAATCTTCAATACACTTACTAAAGCCAATACTAACAGCAGGCCGGTAAACAATAATATTTTTTTGACTCGTTTTGCCGTCAGCTTCATTACGTACCCCCCGTCATTGCGGATAGTCAATTAATCCTTGTTTTTCAAAACTTCTACCAGCTGAAGCCTTTTGATGCCTTTGACGGCTAAAAAATGAGCCGTCAAAATAAAAGCAAAGCCGCCCAGGGCCGCAAATAGGTATGTAGTTGGGTAAATGATGACCGGTAAAGTAAATAAATCCGTGCTCGCCGACTTTATATAACCTTTAGCCATCCAGTAGCCCAAAGGCAAACCCAATGCCACTCCCAGCAAGGACTGCAAGATCGTTTCTTTAAACAGCATGCCGGAGAGATCCCGGATGGAAAAGCCTAAGACTCTAAGGGAAGCCAGTTCCCGCTGCCGCTCGGAGAAGCTGATTACCGAAGCGTTATAGATGATTGCAAACCCCAACAACAGGGCAAAGAACACTAATACCGAGACAGAGTAGATTGTCGCTCCCATGGTCTGGGCAAAGTTATCGATTTCTTTTTGCCGGCTGAGTATCGAGGATACGGCAGTCATCTCATCCAATTGCGTTTCCAGCCGGTTGGCATAAGCCGGTTCAACCTTGAGCATTACCCCGGAGACCAATTGACTGTCCCGCAGCAGTAAATTAGCTTGGGCTAAGGATACGAAACACCCGCCGCCCACCAATTGTTGATTAATGCCCATCACTTTAAGGGTGCTTTGCCTGACCGGGCCAAGAGCAAGCTTTGTTTCCACGGCCACCATGTCGCCTACGGTCACCCCCAGTTTTTGAGCGGTTTTTTGACTAATCAGCAGGCCCTTCTCCGGCACTTGCAAACCGCGGCCGTCGGCGTCAAAAAGTCTTTTTAAGGTCGTCCCGGGGTTCATGCCGGTAACAAGATCATCATTGTTCCTGCCGTTAAAGGTCAGTTGCACCGGTATTTCCAGCAGGGGCTCTGCTTTTTGTACCCCCTTAATCCGGTCAATATTAAAAAGTTCGTTTTTTTGCACCGGCGCGGCAAAACGGATTAGATAATCATAACGCTCGTTTTGCTGGAACTGGCTTTCAGTCATGTAATTAACGGCGTCGATGGTAAACAGCGATACCACCAGCATGCCCACGGCAAAAACCACGCCGAACATGGTAACCGCAAAACGGCCTTTGTTGCGGTACACGGAACGGATGCTCATTTTCCAGGCGCTATCCAGCCGGCGCCACAGCCAAGCCCAGCCTTCAAAGATTGTTTTGCCGCCTCCCTGAGGGGGCTCGGAACGCATGGATTCCGCCGGATTGATCGCCAACACGCTGCGGCAGGCCAGTAAACCGGCTAAGGTGCTGATCGTGATGCTTAAGATCAATCCATAAAGAATAACCGCCGTGTTAACGGCGCCAATCAAGGTCGGCAAATTAAAATAAAGGGCGTAGACTTGGGACATTACCGTCGCCAGGGCCAGACCCAGCAAGGTGCCGACAGCAGATCCGCATACCGCCACCAATACCGCATAGCCGGTATAGTGCCAGATAATCTGCCAGCTGCGGTAACCGATGGCTTTCATTACTCCGATCTGGGTACGCTGGGCGCGCACCATCCGGCCTAAAATAACAAATTGAATCGCGGCGGCGATACCTAAAAAAATAACCGGCATAAATTGCGAGGAAGTCTTTAAACCGCTCAGTTCGCTGTTGAGCATGGCGTTGCTGAGCTGATCCTTGCCGGCGTAACCGCCCAGATTGCCGTATGGCTTCAGGATGGCCTCAACTTGCCCGACCACCCGGTTAACGTCGGCGCCCGGAACAAAGGATATCAGAACCTGATTGATCTCGCCGGGCATATTCAAGATTTGCTGGGCGTCTTTTTGAGCCAGCATAAACACCCCGAATGTTTGGGGATCGGGCAGCAAAGTGCCGGCGTCTTTCATTAAATAAACAAACTCGGGACCGGTGGCCGTACCGACCACCGTTAAAGGCATCGCCCGCCCGTCGGCCACGATAGTAACGGTATTCCCATATTTAAGGTTATTGCCTTTAGCGTATTGAGGATCCGTTAATATTTCAATATTACCGGTATGGGCATACTGGCCTGATTGCCCAGCCGCCGTCTGATCGTTAAAAAACCGTCCGCTCAGCAACTGCACACTGTTAATTTCATAAGCCATGGGCAATGTATAGCCGGTCAGGCGGGCAGTAGCCCGTTTATTGTAATCATTGATTAAAGCGACATCCTTTTGAATCCGTCCGGCAGCCTTAGCTACCCCGGGGACGGTTTCAACCTGCTTAATGATCTCTTGGGGCGCTTTAACCACCTGAAAATAATAATCCGCAAAATTGTGATCCCGGTAAAACTTTTCTTTGGAAGCGTTTAAATTATAATAAGCGGTAGTCATGCTGATATAAACGGCTATCCCTATCGCTACCACCGCCACTACGGCTAGAAACTGTCCCTTTGTTTTACCAATGGTGCGCCATAGTTTATTGTTTAAGGCGCTCATTACCATTCAATCCTTTCCGGCGGCAACGGCGCGGTATTCTCCCGGATATCGGCGATCGCCCCGTCGCGCATGCGCACCACCCGATGAGCCATTTCCCCAATGGGGGTATTATGGGTTACTATGATTACTGTGCTGCCCTGTTCTTGATTAAATTTAACCAGTAAGGCCAAAATCAGTTTACCGGTTTGATAGTCCAGGGCGCCGGTAGGTTCGTCGCACAGCAGTAAACGCGGGTTTTTTACCGCCGCCCGGGCGATGGATACCCGCTGCTGTTCACCGCCGCTCATTTGCGCCGGAAAATGATCCGCCCGGTCGGCCAAACCTACGGCGCCGAGCACATCTTGGACCGGTATGGGCTGGTCCACCAAATCGGCGGCCAGCTCGATGTTTTCCCGGGCCGTTAAATCCGGGATTAGATTGTAAAATTGAAACACAAAACCGATTTCATTTCTCCGGTAAGCAGTTAACCGTTTGTCCCCTGCCCGGCTGAGATTTTCCTCTAAAAAAAACATTTCTCCGCTGGTGGGCAAATCCATGCCCCCCATGATATTCAGCAGGGTACTTTTGCCAGAACCGCTGGGACCTAAAATGACCAGTATTTCGCCCGGGAAAACATCCAGGCTGGTCTCCCGCAGGGCTTTAACCTCCACTTCACCCATATGGTATGTTTTGGTTACCTGCTCAAGCCTCATCAGTGCGTCCATTGTCAGGCCCAGATCCTTTATCTGCTTAGTTATTTGTTACTGGTCACACGTTACTATTCAGCACCATCCGGCCCGTAAAGTTATTAACCGCGCGCTCATACTCTTCGAGAAATCGCTTACGGTTAATAACTTTACGGGCCTGGGCTACTGGTACTAACAAGCACATGGTCTGACCAGTAACAGTTATTTGACGGCGGATATGGTTACCGCGCCGTTATCTTGATTGACCTGGTAGCAGCCGCCCAACCCCAATTCCACGAGGGCCGCCGGAACATAAGTACTGTTGTCACGGAGCACAGGCGGGGCAGCCAAGGTAGTGCCATTGAAGGCGGTGGAGCCGATTTGAACAGTGGCGGTTTGCTCACCCTTTGTCAGGGTGACAGTTTTTAAGCTGCCATTCCAGGTGGTCTTAAAGCCAAGTGCTGCCGCGACCGGACGCAGGGGAACCAAAACGGTTCCGTTGGCCGTGAGCGTATCGGCGGCGTTAAAAGTGATATTGACGACGTTGGCCAGCGGTATAGTAAAGGTGGGCGTACCAGTGACTCCCGGGGCAATGGCGTATTTGTCAAAGATGATCGTGAGGTTATTATCTTCACTCATATAGAAGCCTGGCTCGGACTGCAGACCCTTGAACCTGTCATTGTCGCCGGTAAAGTAGGCGCCCGGGGCGGCGGAGCTGATGTCTTTGGCGATGACCCCATTGGCCAGCTTGAAGGCGTTGGGGCCGAGGAGATCGGCCAGGGCGTAGCGGTGATATTTAACGCTGTCTGCTGCCGTCATGGTGTTGAGCACAAAGGTGGTGACCTGATCACTGGCAGTATTGCCGGGATTAAGCGAGGTGTGAATTACGACGCTGGTATATTGCCTGGTAGTGAAGACGTCATAACTGAAATAGACGCTCGTGTTTTTATCCGCGGCGGCTGTTTGCAGCGCCCCGGCGCTAAGTTTGTCGACTTGATCGTTAAGTTGCTTGACCATATCCGGGGCCGCGGTACTGCTGAATACCGGTAACGCTCCGCTGACGGAGCGGGCCGTATCGGTCATCTCCTTATTGTCGACGGTCAGCCAGTCCGAAAGGCCGGCTTGGCCCAAAATAACGGTTTGCGTTGCCGTAGCCTGGGCCGGATAACTTAACGCCACTGCCGGATACCACATAAGCAGCTGGGAACCAACGCTGATCTGATCAATGGTAACGATATTTCTGGTCAGATAAGGGTAAATCGGGGTGTCCCGGTTAATCGTGACAATGGTGGAGCCGTTG
>WQUS01000214.1 GCA_009781965.1 Bacillota bacterium
TCCAGCCAGCCGAAGTTAACAAGACCGTTATTGTCACTTGTAGCCGCCTGGGGCGCCGGATCATTAAGATCTCCCTTGTACAGCTTAAACTTCACTCCCGGGAGAGGCGTTACTTCATCATCGCCCACTTTTGTGAAAGCGAAATTAGCGCCGGTCGGCAGGTAGCAATTTTTAAAAGAAGCCTTATAAATACTGGTCGTTGCACTGGCAGCCGTAAAAGTCACCGACATTTCGCCGGCACTTTGCTGGCTGACAGCGGTCTCATGACCTCCGGCGGCTTGGCTCATCACCGTCACTTGGCTTATGGCAGTGTGATCATAGGCGTAGAGGGGAATATCAGTCGCCTGAAAAGAAGGATCTTCCACTACCGTATAGGTCGTACCGGGGGTCAGATTATATGGCGTACCGCTGCCTGTCATAAATTGTATCGAGCCGCTGACGCTGCCGTTGGTTATCGTAACCACGCCGGTGGCCACCGGCTCTGTGGTTGCGTCAGCGCCGGCATAGAGATTAAAAGTCACCTCGTAAGTATCAGGCATATCCGCCGGTCTGACCCCATCTACCGTCTTGTTGACAATTAGCCCGCTGGAGATGTAGTAAAGCTTAAATACGGTATTGGGAACCATCAGCGTAAAATCGGTAGCCCGGTTAAGGTCAAGGACGGCATTGCTGCCGCTATAAGTTAGCTGGGTCTTTTGCAGAAAGTAGTTAGCAAACTGGTCTGTGTGCTGAGCATAGATCTGCACAATGGAGTCATCCTGACCGCTTTCACTAATATTTTGCCGCACGCCGTCCAGATAATATTCCACCCTATAAGGCAGGTTGGTAGCAAAAGTAACATCGTCCAGCAGATTGCCAAAAGTGTTATTACCGCCCGCGGCGGAAACACTGACGAAGAAGAAACGCACTACATAGGTCCCATCCGGCACAGTATAGCTGCCGGAGTATTTTTGGCCATTGTTGTTGCTGTTCCAGGTTACGTTCCCGTCTGTGATCTGGGTCACTTGGATCCCGTTAGCGTCATCGCTGGCGGTTGGAATACTGGCTAAGTTGACCTCTTTAGTGGGCATGATCACCACATCCATAGTATCCGCGCCACTCCGCCCGGCGTGATCCAGGCTCCAGTAAAGGGTTTGTCCGGGGGCTACCAGCACATCCTGGTAGAGGGTACCGACGTAATTGGCGTTCAGTTCCGCAAATCTAATCCCATCGGGGACTCGGGGCGGATTTAAATTATAGGTGCTTGGGTTGAGACAAATTTCAATCCGTTCGTCCTGCGCGGTGGTTTTCCAAATTAAACCGGGAGTTCCGTTAACAAAGTTTGCAAAGTTGCCATTTGAGCTAACAGCGGCTGAAGTACCAGTCGGGTTTTCAAAGCTGCCGTTCTGGATAGACTTGTAATAGGGTACCTGGTAGGGCGCCGAATAGACTGTAGTGCCGTCTTCCAGGGTAGCGGCCACCTCATACCACATCTGGGCGCCATTATCTAAGGCCACGTTGACGCTTGTCCCGTCTGTGGAGAGGGCCAAAGTGGAATCCACCAGCGTGGGAGCAATAAAAGAGCCGTCCTGGTTGGTGCTTTTATTGGCGCTTTTATACCAAGTGTAACTTGCGATTGGCGACGGGAGAGCAGATGTCTCCACCGCGGTCAAAAGGCCTTGATTGACAATATCGTCCTTAATCCCGATGGAGGCTACGTTAATATTCATTGTCAAGGTCAATTGATTAGTATTACTGCCCGGGTTGGTGAAAACAGCAACTATTTTGGTTGTAGCTGTGAAATTAACAGTATATGGAAGAGGGGTGGCGGCAGTAAGAGAAGCGCCATCCTGGGTAACCGCTATCCTAAAGCCCGTATTCGTGCCGGAAAAGGTAACCGAGTGCACCTGGCCAAGATATTGTGAATTTATGGCGTCGCTGATACTTGCCGTATACTGAGATGTAGTCCCAACTCTGGTTACGGGAACAGTTACTGTCGGGCCGCCATCCAGAGAATAACTCAGGCCATTGGTAAGATTTGTCACCGTCACTGCGTAGACAGAGAAATGTTCCACGTCAAAGGAAACCCCTGTATCCGTCACGCTGACCGGCGTGTCCAATGTCTGGGGTTCCCCGTTTTCCGGAATGTACACCAGCGATAATTTTTCGCTGTCCAAATCAGCGGGCAGATCAGGCAATCCAATACTGACTGTCACAGAACCGTCCACCGTAAATTCGGTCCCGTCGGCGCAGTAAACCTTGATATCGTAAGCGGCCAGCACATCCCCCATATCCAGGGACAGTTCCACCGGATAGGCCACGGCATATCCGCCTACCGGCAGCTCACCCCGCACCAGCACCGTCTCATCTGAGGCGAGGCTCGTCAGCGTGGCGTCTGTATAGACCGTCGCGGTAAACTCCTGTTCCGCCAGCCCGGCCGCGTCAGCGGCCTCAGCCAAAGGCGCCTGGCTGCCCGGAGCCGCAGCATAGGTGTCCGCCGCAACAGTATCGGCAGCTGCTGCGTAAGTGTCGGCAGCGACACTGTCGGTAACAGGGTTGGCGACAATATTATCGGCATTGTCGGCGGCAACAGTATCAGCAGCGCCGGATAATTGCTCGTCACAATAGGTGCCTGTGGACAGATACACAAGACAGAGAGTAAAAATGATGCCACAGGCCAAAACTATTGCGCCATACAATTTTAATCGCTTTTTATTCATTCTTTTACTCATCCAGTTAATTCCTCAAAAAGTTTTATAATATATGATAATATCACAAATATAAGATAAATACTACACTTCTTTTTTATCGGCAAATCCCTTGCTTTTGAAGTAAATATTCGCTAATATTTAGGTATAGTTAGTGCCTGGAATGATTATTTAATAAACTGATTATTTTGCCGGAAAGGAGGTTTGCACCATGTATAAAACCGGTGAAAAGCCGGGCCAAGGCGTCTACTTTTGTATGAAATGCGGCCAAAAAATTGTCCTGGATGACGATAATGACACCCTGCCGCCATGCCCAAGATGCGGCCATACTGAATTTACCAGTTAGTCCACCGGCGTGCCGGAAAAAAATTATTCCCGCGGCTTAAAAACGGCCATGGTTGCGTACAGCAATATTCGCTATAAGCGCAAGCAACGCCGGAAAGGGTGACGGAAAAGGTCGGCCTTTCGCCCGGCAAATACCAAAAGTTCGACGCCAGGCATGATTTTCCTGTTCATAAAATTACGATTGCCATGCAGATTTTTTTAATTACTTATGCTATTCATACCGGTTAACAAAGCTCTGGAAGAAAAAAACGCCGCTAAATTTGCGGCAAAACGCCAAATGATTATGAGATATCGTTACCGCCACACCACCTGGGCAGGCTTTTTCGGAGCCGAGCGCAGGTAGGTAACGGACGGGTAACCGACGGCAAGGCAGATGGCGATGTTCTCGTTTTCCGCCAGGCCAAGTGATTGGCGCAGCGCCTGGTTTTGGTTGGCCGGTCTGGTGAACAGCCCGACATAGAGGGTACCCAAATCCAGCGCTTCAGCCATTAGCTCCATGCTCATCGCAGCCAGGCAGGCGTTGGTGCTGTTTTCCGACACAACCAGGAGCAGGGCGGGGGCGTTATGAAACAGGAAACCACGCTCCAATTTATATTTGCTGAGATCCAAAATCCCAAACACAAGCGAGCCGCTCTGTTGCGCAAGCTCCTTGTATTGGGCGATGATCTCATCCTCCAGGGCGTCGATACCCTTCTGCACCACAATATACCGCACGTTCTGCAAATTGCTGCCGCTGGGCGTTAGCCGTCCGGCCTCGATGATTTGGGCAATTTTTTCCCGCTCCACCGGAGTCTGCTGATATTGGCGGACAGAGCGGCGCAGTTTCAGATGGGCTTTCAGCTTTGCCGCGTCCAGCACGCCGGTCGGTTCCCCTTGCTCCAGAATTTCATCCGCCAGGCCCTCCATCTGCACGGCGTTCGCCGGGCAGACAGCCAGACAGTGGCCACACTTCAGGCAGTCGTCGCTGAGCACAACAGCCTTGTCCTCCCGCACTTCGAGCACATGGCGCGGGCAGTCGGCGATACATGCGCCGCAGCCGGTGCACCGCTCTTGCTCAATCTTAATGGTAATCGTAGGTTCCATGCCAGCCTCCCCTTTATTCTTTAGAATTTTTTTAAATATATTTACTTGCTTCCCTGATACTGAGCGGAGCCAGCCCGCTCCGGTGTCTGGCGATAAAATCCCGCACCCAGGCGGGATTTGTTTTGCTGTAATCGCGTAAACTCCAGCCAATTGCTTTGTTAATAAAAAACTCTGTCTGACCAAGATTATTCACGAGGATCTGTTCCAATAACTGCGTATCGGTTTTATCTTTCCTGGTCAGCTGATGATCAATAGCGGACCGGCGCAGCCAGAAATTGTCATCCTTGCTCCAAGCTAATAGAACATCGTTAACCTCGGGATATCTAAGGGCAATATCCCCAACCGCCACATCAAGGGCGTCAACGGTATCCCACCATGATTTGGTGGTAATAAGGCGTTGGATATTTGGCATGTCGGCCGGGGTTAAGGCAGACTTAAGCTTGAGCAGATAATCTACGGCTAAATACTGAAACTCGCGCTCCGCCTGGGCCCAACATCGCTCAACAAACTGCCAATCGACCACTTTTTTATTGACGGTTTTAAAAAACTCCCGGCTTAACTTTCTTCGTTCCGGCGTCGAGATGCCGAGGAAAGCAAACTGGCCGCGCATATACGCGCTCATCGGCGCGGCTTTTTCCGGGTTGGCCGCCGCCTTAAAAATATCGAAAATGCTCATCCGGGCCTCCGTTTCCTCGGTTTTGGTTTAATCAGGTCATAACTGTGACCAACCATCCGCTTAAGTTCTTCCTCCGGCACATCGCCGCCCAATGTGACAGTGTTCCAATGGACTTTGTTCATGTGGTAGGCGGGCGTCACGTCTGCGAAAGCCTGCCGTAAGAAGCCCGCTTCAAATGGATCGCATTTCAGGTTGACGCACAACTTGCCGTTCCGCTCGTAAATAAGCGCGAAGGACTTCTTATTGACGCGATGGCGCATTACCGTCCATGTCCCGGCATCCGCGATACCGTCAAAAGGATAATCCTCATAAACAATGGGGAACGTCAGGCAGAAATCAATCAGTTCCTGGCGGGTCATAATCCACTTCTCCTATACTTCTCGCTCAATTATCCGCCCACATATATCAGCGTTTCGTCTAATCTGTGTAAATAAAAAGCATTATTGCCATCAGTGGCAGTTGTCAAGTATTCCTTAACAACTGCCATTTGATATAATTAAATTTCTTTGAAAATATTACTAATAAATTTTTCCGTCAAAATCAGTTGTTCGGAAATTCCGAACAACTGATTTCTCGGGTTACTGGTCACTCGTTACTGGTCAGTGCCCGCCCGGCCAAGTAAAACAACTACCGTTCGCTCATAAGCATCCGCTAAATCGCTCGCGGCAGTTGTTTTACTTGGCCTTAACTGAGGTGGTGTGACCAGTAACCTTCTCGGTAAATTCGACACCAGGGATGGTTTTCCTGTTTGTGCAATTACAACTTGTGCGGTATAATAACGTATATGTGAATGCCGAGGTGGTTAGATGCCGGACAAGCCTTATACTCCGCCATATCATGTAAATAGCGTAATTATTGATTTGGTATCTGAGATCAGCGAATTGGTCGGTGCTGTTACCATTAAAAGCGAAACTTCGGCCAATCCTCAGTTACGCCGGGAAAATCAAATCAAAAGCATCCATTCTTCTTTAGCCATTGAAAACAATTCTTTATCGCTGGAACAGATGACAGATGTAATCAACGGGAAGCGCATCCTTGGCGCGGCAAATGAAATACGCGAAGTCAAAAACGCGTATGAGGTGTACAAACTTTTACTCACTTTTGACCCTTTTAGCATAGCAGATCTGTTGAAGGCACATCAGATTTTAATGGCCGGCTTGACAAACCAGGCCGGTCTGTTCCGTTCCGGCGGTGTTGGAGTATTTGCCGGGGAACAACTCGTTCACATGGCTCCACTTGCGAGGGTTGTGCCAAAGCTGGTTAATGATCTTATAAACTGGGTCAAAATATCTGACGCGCATCTACTCATTAAAAGTTGTGTATTCCATTACGAATTTGAGTTTATCCACCCGTTCGCTGACGGGAACGGGCGGATGGGACGGCTGTGGCAAACCCTGATTCTGTCCCGCTGGAAACCGCTTTTTGCTTGGCTTCCGGTGGAAACATTGATCCGCGAAAGACAGCAGGAATATTACAATGTATTAGCAGCTGCCGACAGCGCGGCGGATGCTACCCCTTTCATTGAGTTTATGCTCTACGTCATCCGTGACGCTTTAGCTGAGTTTTTGCAAACCGCACAAGTGCGCGCACAAGTAACCGCACAAGTCGAGCGCCTGATGGCTGTTTTGGGCCGGGAAACACTCTCCGCCAAAGAACTTTTATACCGGCTGGGATTAAAGCATCGTCAATCTTTCAGCCATCTTTACTTGAAACCAGCTTTGGCACTTGGTCTGATTGAGATGACCTTACCTGACAAACCCAACAGCAGTAAACAGAAGTATCGGGCGAAAATTAAATAAGCTACCCGGTAGTCAAACGGCCTTAGCCTATGGTAAAATTTGATTGAACTGGTGTTAGTTTATGTACCGTCGGTAATCAAAGAAACCGCGGCTTCCGAAGATAACGATCTCTATTTATTCGCCCGATTTTTTGCCGTAAGCAGCATGGAAGAAGCGGCTGCTTACGCAGCCGCATTCGAAACAAATGACTTGGGGAAAGAGTTGATTCGCGTGTATAACTCCATAGTGTCTAATCGTCAAAAATTGCAGACCATTGAAAACGATCCTTACTTCACCCAGCGGCTCACCGAAGCGCAGTTAGCTGAGGAGAGGGCAGAGGCAGAGGCTAGAGGGGAAGCCAAGGGCAGGGCCGAGGCCGCAGACCTGCTGGCTGAACTGATTAGAAAAGGTTACGACTTAGATACGGCAGTCAAAATGATCAAAGAAGGCGCCGGCAGTAAATAAAAAAGGTTTCAGCAACGAAGAGAAAATTGAAAAACCTGTTAAATCAAACAGGTTTTTTCCCTTCTCACGGCCCCTCCGGGGCTTATTTTTTAGAAGCTCAGCATAAGATACTTCTCTCGTCATAATAAAAGACGCAGTCCTTGCTCATGATTTCTTTCATCTTAATTCTGGCTCTATGTAACCTAATTTTTGCGTTTTCCAGTGAGCAACAAGAAATATTGGCTATTTCCTTATTATTATAGCCATACATATCCAGCAATAATGGAACACGATAACTTTCTGGAATAAGAAGTATTTTATTATGAACGCATTCAGACATAATGTTCTGTTCTATTTTTTTGAATGGTGTTATTTCTAAGTCAACTAATTCAGCTGTTAAATTATCATCAATCGGTGGATAGTAAGAGGTTTTCTTTTTTTTAAAGTCCAAATATAAATTGTATGCGATCTTATTTAGCCAGGCTGATATTTTTAAGCCGTCACGCAAAGAATCAATATTTTTGTATGCTTTTACAAAAGCGTCCTGGGCGATATCCTCTGCTAAAGACCAGTCAGTAGCAATACGATAGATGAAATAGCAAACCTTTATATAATTATCTCTATAAACTTGCTCAAAATCAAAAACAGCATCTGAAATTTTCATCTGTATCACCTAGCTTAAATAATGTCATAATTATAACTCCCTTAGTAGCTCTGTGTCACGCTTATCTATCAGGTGTTTTTGCTGTCGGCAGGACAAAATTCCATTCGCATTATGCTTTATAATCTCATGCTCGCGATTGCTTCTTCAACCTTTTGTATTCAGCGTTACGCACAGTTTTGCTTTTAGCATCTGGGCGCAGATATACTTGGCCCGGACAAATGTGCCAGTGTTGGGTTCCTTCGTGTAATTCCGGCCAAACCGTTCAAGACAATAAATTTTTTCAGAGATATATTGACAACTTTCTATGTGTCGACGTATAATGTCACATAAATACTTATCTATGTGAGGTGGTTTTATTTGAGCGACAAGTATGCTGAAAATGTCGGCTTGTTTAAAGCGCTGGCCGATGCTAAAAGGCTTATGATTGTGGATATGTTATCCTGCGGCGAGCTTTGCGCCTGCAAAATTTTAGAGCAATTTAACATTACCCAGCCTACTTTGTCCCACCACATGAAAGTCCTTTGTGAATGCGGCTTAGTGAATTGGCGTAAAGACGGCAAATGGACCCACTACTCGTTGAATGAAAAAAGAGCGCAAGACTTTAAAGACTTCTTGCACACGATCACGATCGATAAAGAAGATTGCCTTTGCAACGGCAATAGTTCTCTGGCTGCAGAAAAAGAGCAATCCCATGGGTAAGTAAGCTTAATCGTGATGATGTACCCGCACTGTGCAAGATTAAAAAGGCATGTTTATGATTAGGTGGAAGAACAAAAAACAGCAGTAAAGGAGGTGAGTGAAATGCCATTTGACTCTAAAACAGCAGAACTAATTGCTATTGGCGCTTCGGTTGCTGCCAATTGCCTGCCTTGCCTGCAAACTCATAAGCAGAATGCTTTGGCGGCAGGGCTTACCGAACAGGAGATAACAGAGGCGATAAACGTTGGTAAAGTGGTAAGGGCCGGAGCCGCTGGCAGCATGGATCAACTGATAAAAGACACTACCCATGTGCCAACCGGGTGAAGTTGCTAGCTGAAAAGGCCAACGTGTTTGGCCAAGAGAAACTGCTGCATACATTTGTCGTTACTGGTCACACCACCTCAGTTTAGGCCAAGTAAAACAACTGCCGCAAGCGATTTAGCGGATGCTTATGAGCGAACGGTAGTTGTTTTACTTGGCCGGGCGGGCACTGACCAGTAACCATTTGTCCCGCTTAGGGTTTCAAGGCGAGGTGGTTAACTTGAATGACACTGTTATGCAAACGCAAATCGCGGTGCTGGGCGGCGGCCCGGCCGGATATGTGGCCGCTGTCCGTGCGGCCCGGCTTGGAGCGAAAGTAACCTTGGTTGAAGAAAGAGCATTAGGCGGCGTGTGTTTGAATCGCGGTTGCATTCCGGCCAAAGCGCTCCTTCATTCGGCCCTTCGTTTTAGCGAATGGGCGGCGGAGGTCAACAATAAGGACAAAATAGTGCGCCAGTTGGGTATGGGGGTGGCGCATATTCTTTCCTCCAGCGGTGTGGCAGTCATAACCGGTTACGGTACGGTCTTGGATGCGCACACCATTGCGGTGCAAAGGCCTGATGGCGGCAACACGGCTATCAAATGCACAAAGATGATCCTGGCAACGGGGGCCAAGCCACTAATACCTAAGATCAAGGGCATAGATTCCGACGGTGTACTGACCAGTGATGAACTGCTGGATTTAGATACATTACCGCTAAGCATGATGCTCATCGGCGCCGGTGTAATCGGCTTGGAGTTTGCCGTGATGCTTGCCAAAGCCGGAGTGAAAGTTACCGTTATGGAACTGGCCGAGCGAATATTGCCTGCTGAGGACAGCGAAATAGCGGCGGAACTGTACAAGATCATGCGCCGCAAGGGTATCGGTTTTAAGCTTTCCGCTGCCGTTACGGAGATCAAATGCGTGGATGAACAGCTTTCCGTATCATTTATAACCGACGGGAAAGAAAGCATGATGGCTGCTGAAAAAATTCTTATGGCCACGGGGCGTGAGTTCAATACCAAGCCATTTGCCGCTCTGGGGCTGGCCATGAAAAATGGCGCGGTGGCCGTGAATAATAAAATGGAAACCAGTGTCAAAGACGTTTACGCGGCCGGAGATATTGCAGGCGGCAGGTTGTTGGCTCATCTCGCCTTTATGGAGGGGAAAGTGGCGGCGGAAAACGCGCTGGGACATGAAAGCCATGTAAATTATCATGCCGTTCCCGCCTGCGTCTACACCGAACCGGAGATTGCCCTTGTCGGTATGAGCGAGCAGGAAGCTGTTGCACAGGGCATCAACCCCAAATTCGGCCGCTTCGATTTCCGCAATAATGGCCGGGCGGCTACATTGAGAGAACGGGACGGATTCGTCAAAGTGATTGCGGATGAAAACAATGTCATTATCGGCGCTCAGATACTGGGCGCCAACGCATCCGAGCTTATTTCAGAACTTACGCTTGCGATTACGCTCAGTGTAAAAGCGGAGGTTATCGCGGACATGATTCATCCGCACCCCGCCCTTGCCGAAGCGGTATGGGAAGCCTGCGCCGACCTGTGCGGCCGGGCGATACACAAGTAGTCGTAAGTATCAGTGTGGGAGGTTTTCGATTGTGGCGGAAAAGGAAAAATACGGTTTTGTCCTGTGCGTATGTACAGGCAAATGCCCCGGTTTTCAGGCCATGGATATTTGGGACTTTATCAACCAGGTGCGCGTGGAACTGCCGGTTGAATACGGTTTTATCCATCCCCAGCTCTGTGAGACGGACGGCGACCGATTTTGGGCGGATTTTCTCAAAACTCATCGCAAAATGATTATCGGCGCCTGCGCCCCCAATATGCAGAAGAAGATGTTCAAGGATGCGTTCAAGGATGCGGGCCTTGATATGGAAAAAGATGCGGTCATGCTTGACATCCGCGACATGACAACCGCAAAGGCCTTTAATCTCGTCAAAGACGCCCTGGAAAAGCTAGGCTATGCGGAGGATAATCTATAATGAGCGAAACTACATTCATGGGTGTGCCCCGGGATAAAATTGCCTGGTACCCTCTCATTGACTATGATAAATGCAATTACTGTATGGAGTGTGTAAAGTTCTGCCCGCACAACGTGTTTGAGGTGGACGAAAACGCCGCACGCAAGCTGAACGTGGCAAACCAAAACAATTGTGTGGTATTCTGCCGGGCCTGCTCGAAAACCTGCGGCCTGGACGCGCTCACTTTCCAGGATAAAAATGAAACGATTAAACACATCAAAGAAATTAGGAAAGAGGGCGCCGCCGATGAGTAAAAAGTATGCCGTATTGCCCTGCAACGGCTTGGATAAATGCGCCGGCTGTATCTCCAAAGAAGCGGCGCTGCTTTTGGCGGACAGCGGCAGCGAGATCATTTGCCCGGTCTTCTCCCGGGTGGCGGCCGCAAAATATGAGCAGCTGGCGGCCGCGTTACCCCTGGTGGTTATCGACGGCTGCGCCACCCGTTGCGCCAGTAAGCTGGCGGCGGAAAAAGGACTGAAAATCACTGAGAAAATCAATGTGTCAGATTTCGCCAAAGAAAAAGGCCTGGCCATTGCCAAAGGTTTGCGTCTTGCGGAAAATGAACAGCGTTTAGCGGCTCTGATTGCGCAAGAACTGGCGGAAAAAGAACGAGTCGCCGTACCGGAAGCGCCGGCCGGCGTTGCCTTTCCCGCCGCGCTGCATTACGAAACTTACCAAAAGGATAAATTTGTATTTCGGGTGCCGAGGGACAGCGGGTTTTACTTTAATGAAAATGACGTTTGGGCATTTGTGGACGGCGGCCGCGCCAGGATCGGCGTGACCGATTTTGTGCAAAAGAGCTTGTCCGATATTCTATTTTT
>WQUS01000215.1 GCA_009781965.1 Bacillota bacterium
ATTAACCGTGCGCTCATACTCTTCGAGAAATCGCTTACGGTTAATAACTTTACGGGCCTGGGCTACGGGTACTAACAAACACAGGGTCTGACCAGTAACAAATATTTTGTATACATGCTCGCCGGCGGCCGGGAAAGATTGAACATTGGGTGAAAAATAGTGTAGAATAGACGGGATGTAAAAAGGGATTTTGTTCTTGTAAATATTCTTGTAAATACATGTGAATGGAGATGTATGTTATGCAGCTGGCAGAAAGAGCAGGAAACATCAGTCCGTCGCCTACCTTAACCATTGACGCCCAGGCAAAAAAAATGATTGCCTCAGGCGTCAAGGTGGTCAACTTCGGCGCCGGGGAACCGGATTTTGATACGCCCGATAATATCAAACAAGCGGCCGTAGAGGCAATTAACAGTGGGATGACCAAGTACACTCCGGTGGCCGGGACCGAAGAGCTGCGCCAGGTAATTGTGGATAAACTGGCCAGGGAAAACGGCCTGGACTATAAGCCCGGGGAAATAGTCGTTTCCGCCGGCGCTAAGCACTCGCTGTACAATGCTTTTCAGGTGCTCTGCCAGGCAGGGGACGAGGTGATTCTGCCGGCGCCTTACTGGGTCAGTTACTTGGAACAGATTAAGCTGACCGGGGCTGTGCCGGTGGTGGTAGCGGCCCGGGTGGAAAACGATTTTAAGATCACCGCCGCGGAATTGGAAGCCGCCATTACGCCGCGCACTAAGGTCATTATCCTGAACAGTCCCAGTAATCCCACCGGCGCTGTTTATAGCGGCGAGGAACTGGCCGCTTTGGGCAAAGTGCTGGAAAAACACGGCGTGACGATTATTTCCGATGAAATTTATGAAAAACTTATTTATGACGGTTTGAAACACGTCAGCATTGCTTCCCTGAGCCCGGCCTTAAAGGAACAAACCGTGGTCATCAACGGGGTATCCAAAACATACGCCATGACCGGTTGGCGTATCGGCTATGCCGCCGCTCCGGCGCCGGTAGCCAAGGCGATGGCCGACTTGCAGAGCCATTCCACCTCAAACCCCACCTCTATTGCTCAGGCTGCCGCGGTGGAAGCGATCCGGGGCGACCAATCGGCAGTGACCACAATGGTCAGTGAGTTCGTTAAGCGGCGCGACTATATGGTGGAGCGGCTT
This sequence comes from Bacillota bacterium, assembly GCA_009781965.1. Taxonomy (GTDB): domain Bacteria; phylum Bacillota; class Desulfotomaculia; order Desulfotomaculales; family Desulfallaceae; genus BRH-c8a. Next base: position 1,161 of record WQUS01000215.1, read on the forward strand.
AACGCTATGGCGGGAGTGCAATGCAATCGTCCGGGCGGCGCTTTTTACGTTTTCCCAAGTATCAGCGCTTTATTGGGTAAAAAGTATCAAGGTACGGAAATAAAGAATGGCAGTGATCTGGCGGCCATCATGCTGGAAAAAGCACATGTGGCCATAGTGCCGGGGGTGGCCTTCGGCGATGACACCTGTTTCAGACTTTCCTACGCCGTCTCCATGGCCAGCATCAAGGAAGGCCTCGATCGGATTGAAAAAATACTTGGCGCTTTAAGCTAATTAGCTCAGGAAAGGGGCCGGGCTTGTGGTCATTAACTACTTCGCTTAGCGAATGGCGACAGGTCACGACCCCTTCTGTTTTTTCATCATATTATGTACATAGGAGTTACCCAGGCAAGCAAAACCGTTAACCGGAAGCGATTTATCGGCGGGCATGAGCGCACGGTTAACGGTTTCGCGTGCCGCTTGATACTGAACAGTAACGCGTGAACAGTAACGAAAATCAGTGGTCTATTTTGATTTCCAAGGAAAATTGATTGAAAATTTAAGATTATCATTGTTTTTCTTTTTTTTAAAAGGAATTTCATTTTTTAGGTAGAAAAATTATTTTATGGTTTAGCGTTAATACTAATACCATAAAGGAATGGGTGGTGGGAGATTGATTAGCAGTATGACCGGGTTTGGCCGCGGTGAGGTAGCTGCGGATAATCTGAAAGCAGTCATTGAGATGAAATCGGTAAATCATCGCTACTGCGAAATCGTATTGCGGATGCCCCGGTCTATGAATGTTCTGGAAGAACGGATCAGACGCGTGATCCAGGAAAAAATCGCGCGGGGTAGGGTGGATGTCTTCGTTAATATTGAATTACTCGGTGCAAATAAGCCGTTGGTCAAGGTGGATGAAGAGCTGGCTGCTGACTATGTGCGGGTGGCCAATGGGATCAAGGACCGCCTGACCTTGGACGGCAACGTGACGGTCACTGAGCTGTTGCATCTGCCCGGCGTGATATCATTGGCGGAGCCGGAAAACGACGTGGAACAGTGGTGGCCGGTGGTGCGGGAAGCCCTTGCCAAAGCCCTGACCGGCCAGTTGGCCATGCGCCTTTGCGAGGGAGACCGCCTGCAAAAGGATATTAAAAACCGTTCCGGACAAATTGGGGCGCTGGTGGAAAGCATTGCGCAGCGTTCTCCGCTGGTCACTGAGGAATACCGGGAAAAGCTCAGCCAAAGATTAGCCGAACTTTTGGCGCCCGGGGCGCTGGACATAAACAGGCTGGAAACCGAAGTGGTCATTATCGCCGAGCGGGCCAGTATTACCGAAGAGCTGGTCAGACTGAGGAGCCATTTGGCCCAGTTGGACGCCGCCATGGAAAGCGATGTTCCGGTGGGGCGCAAACTGGATTTCCTGATGCAGGAAATTAACCGCGAAGTCAATACCATCGCTTCCAAATCAGCCGATGTACAAATCAACCGTACCGTGGTAGAAATTAAGAGCGTCTTGGAAAAGATCAGAGAACAGGTCCAAAATATAGAATAATTATAGCGAGGGAGGATAAAAATGGATATCAAGCTCATTAATATTGGTTTCGGCAACATTGTATCGGCCAACCGGATCATCTCCATTGTTAGCCCCGAGTCCGCGCCCATTAAAAGGATCATTACTGAGGCCAGGGACAGGGGCATGCTGGTGGACGCCACTTATGGCCGGCGTACCAGGGCGGTCATTATTACCGACAGCGACCATGTTATTTTATCGGCGGTACAACCGGAAACGGTGGCCCATCGGCTGATCAGCAAGGAAAGTGCTTCCGGGAATGATGAAGACTAGCGGAGAAATGCTTAGATGAACATTAAAGGCAACCTGATTATCATTTCCGGCCCGTCCGGAGCAGGCAAGGGCACGGTGTGTAAAGCCATATTGGACAGCATGACCGATCTGCACCTGTCCATATCGGCAACCACCAGGCCAAAGCGGGTCGGCGAACGTGCCGGCGCGGATTATTTCTTTGTGTCCAAACCTGCATTTGAAGCTATGATTGCCGGTGATGGGCTGCTTGAATGGGCCAATGTTTACGGACAGTATTACGGGACGCCGGTCGAGCCGGTAGTGAAGGCGGTGGAGCAGGGACGGGACGTGATCATGGAAATTGATGTGCAAGGGGCCTTGCAGATCAGAAAAAAATTTCCTGGCTGCGTTTTGATTTTTCTTGCTCCGCCGTCCCGTTCCACCCTGGAGCAAAGGCTGAGAAACCGGGCCACGGATAGCGATGAAGAGATTGAACGCCGTTTAAAATGGGCGGAAGGCGAGATGCAAAAGGTGGAGTTTTATGATTATCTTGTGCTCAATGACGAGGTGGAAAACGCAGTCCGTAAAGTTGCCAATATCATCAATGCCGAAAGATGTCGCCCCGCACGCTTGGATATGGAATCATTAATGCAGCAATACAGGAATAAATAATTTTAGTTGATACTTTTACATTGATCCTTTTATATTGATATTTGGAACGGGGGGATGAAGGGATGGCCATGAACAGACCTTCCCTTGACGAGCTTTTGGAACATGTGGACAGCAGGTATACGCTGGTGGTGGTATCTGCCAAACGGGCCAGGCAACTGACGGACAAGGTGCTGCAGCAGGATCCGGACATTGATCCGGAAACGGTCAGCAAGCCTGTTTCTGCGGCGCTGCGGGAAACGGTGCGCGGAGCGATTGCCTACCGGAGGACCAAGCAGGGTATTAAATAACGGGGGTGTCCCATGCTGGCAGGCAAATGCATTGTGGTTGGAGTTTCCGGCGGCATAGCCGCCCATCGGGCATTGGATCTAACCAGCAGCCTGGTTAAGGCCGGAGCGGAAGTGCATGTAGTGATGACCGCTGCGGCTTGTGAATTTATCAGACCGCTGGCTTTTGAGGCGTTATCCGGCAATTATGTGCACCATGACATGTTTGCCACTCCGCCCGGCTGGCGCTATCCGCACCTTGAACTGGCCCGCAAAGCCGACTTGGCTGTCATTGTGCCGGCCACTGCCGATATCATTGCCCGGCTGGCCTGTGGCTTGGCCGATGACCTGCTTGCCGCCACGGTGCTGGCGATGACTTGCCCGCTGCTAGTCTGTCCGGCCATGAATATGTATATGTTTCAAAATCCGGCGGTCCAGGAAAACCTGGCCCGGCTGCGCGGCCGGGATGTGATCATTGTCGGTCCCGCGGCCGGGCGTCAGGCCTGCGGGGACGAAGGCCCGGGCCGGCTGGTGGCCGTGGCGGAAATCCTGCGCCACATGGAGCAGCTTTTGGGATACGAGCCTGATTTGACGGGGCTGCAGGTGTTAATTACCGCCGGCGGTACCC
>WQUS01000216.1 GCA_009781965.1 Bacillota bacterium
AAGGCCGCCCAGGACGCCGAAAAAGATAAAACCTGAGAACAAGAGGCCAAGAGCCAACCCTAACTCCGCCGGGGAAAATATCCTGTCGCCGGTACGGCTGAGAGGGCTGGAAACCCATGTAGACGTTGCAAGGGCAACGGCGCAACCTACGATTCCCGCAATCAGGCTTATGTAAGACAAGGCCGACAGAAACGACGAGAAGCCGGAAAATTCAGAGTCGGGCTGAGTTGATTCTTCCTGGCCGGTGGATTCTTTTACCGGAGCGCTGGCCAGAGACATCCCGCAATGCTCGCATTTATCGGCATACGAGAAGTTCTTGCGGTAACATTTGGGGCATTCTTTGTACTTTGACATCTGAGGCATCCTTTCATTATTTTAATTCACGCAATATACGGGCGGCTGCTCCCAAAAGGCTGTAGAAAATAATACCCGAAAACAGTAGCCCCAAGGCAGTTCCGAAACCGGCAGGAGAAAACACCCTTTCAGTTAAGTAGTAATAATCCGGTTTAGGAACTTCAACCCATGTTGCAGTAAACAAGACGATAAGACAGCCTATTATCCCGGCAATCAAGACTATGTAAGACAAGCCATCTAGGTACGAGGCGAAGCTGGAATTGTCGTTTGCTTGTACTTTTTCTAGTGAGGGGTTTTCCTTAGACGTGATACCAAGTGATTCGTTAGTCGCTCCTGCTTTGTTGCGCAATGGCAATGCAATTCGAAATATGATCCCGAGAATGACAATAACACCTAAGCCGACTAGATACGGGATGTAATTATAATTCACCAGTGCTCCTCCTTCACTTATTTATTTCCGGCTTGTCCGTTCGGCCAGTAAGGTAGTCCAAAGAGACACCAAAATAATCAGCGACTTTTTGCACTTTGTCAACTGACGGTAGATTTGTATCCCAATACGATATTGCGCCTTTTGAAAAGCCTAAATCTAAACCGAGTTTGTTGAGGGACATATACTTAGTCCCACAAAGAATTTTTATCCGGTCAACCATAAGCAACACCTAAAAAAATATTTTTATAAATCCAAAAATATCTGTTGACATACAGAAATTTTTGCATTATACTTTTTTTACACTAACTAAAAAGTAAGGAGGAACCCCCCTCATGTTGAACAAATCGGAGTTAATGTTAAATGCCTGGCGTATCTACCGCTCAAACACCAAGACCGCAACCAGAATCCGCGTCAATGGCGTCTGGCAGCGTAAAGTCTACACCTTCGCGGAGGCCCTTAAAACCGCCTGGCAGGCCCGTAAAAATGAAGTTTGGGCTGAAACCGTCAGCAAGAAAATGGCGGCGCTGGAGGCCAAGGTCGCAGCGGGTATCCGGGCCAATGCTACCGGCCTGAACCCCGGCGATGAAATCTATGTCGCCAACTATGGCCGGCAGGGCAACAACATCACCTGCGAGGTCAAGGGCCTGTCCTTCGACAGCGAGATCCAGATGCATGTCGTTCGGGCAATCGTCACCGGCTTCGGAACCCTGGCCGGCGCAGAAATCGACTTTTGCCTTGCCCCGGTTGATACCGTGGTCATCATCCGCAAAGCGTCCCCCGAAAAGGCGGCGTAATTAAAAGGAGGCTATTGTAATGAGTGCTATGAGCAATGTACCGACCGAGGTACTCAAAGCGGTTTGGCCAAAACTCAACCGCCGTTATACTCCCGAACTTTGGGCGGACGTAACGCGGGAGCTGGGCAGGCGCTTAACTTGGAGGGAATGCGCCGAACTAGTTACCAGCGATTTGACCGCGATCCGCAAAAACTTTCTCACAGCTTAAGCGGGGGCCGTAACCCGTTCCGATAGGAAATGACGCGGCGTTAGCCGGAGGACGAGACCTAGGAGCCGGGGCAGTCGGCAGCCCAAGCCGACCGGGGCGGGCCGCCGATACAGGCCCATAAAGTAACGCGACAGCCGGTTTGCTACAGCGCCATTTCCGCATAGCGAACCGCGGCCGGATCGTCGGTGCGGCCGACCAGGTAATCAATCGAAACGCCGAAATAGTCGGCGAGGGCAACGATAGCGTCATATTCCGGCTTACGCAAGCCCAGTTCGTAGTTTTGGATGCCGCGCTCGCTTAAGCCGGTCGCCTCCCCAAGTTGTTTTTGGGTGAAGTTTAACGCTACTCGAAGTTGCTTCAATCTCTTGTCAAATAGATACATAGAATCACCCTGAAAATTAATTTTAGAAACCGCTTGACACACACACTTGGGTATGCTAACATGACAACTGAGACACCCGGTCGAGTATACGCGGAATGAAAGCAGGTGAATGCCATACCTAAAACCGAAACAGCGTTAAAGAAAATCCGAAAGAGAAGCGGCTACCGGCAAATCGACTTCGCGATGAAAACGGGAATGCCAGTCCGGACAATCCAAAACTATGAAGCCGGCGCGCGAGTACCAAACGCGTTCAACGCGCAAAGGTTAGCCGACGCCCTGGGCGTGGAGGTAAGAGATATATACCCACCGCCCAAAGAAGCAATATGACCAATGGTAGCCGCGAGAAAAAATAATTTTGCCGATACCGGTAAATGCGCGGTTTGCCAAAAACCGCCGTCTACATCATCATTAAGAAAGGAGGCGATTCCCATCCCATTCACCGGATTTACGGACGAAGAACGCCGGCTACGCGTCCGAGCCATGGAACTAAACCTGCGATTCGTTGACATTGCCAACATGATTGGCATCAGGAAGCAGGACGTTACCGCCGTGATACGCGGCAACAGCCCATCGCCGGCATATATCGCCGAGGTCTACAGGGTTCTTGGTATGGACATACCGGCCGGACTGCGCAAAAGAAACGAGCCGGCATAAAGGCAACCCAAACAAAAGAAGGTGATCATATCGATCAGTCGGAACTTGCCCGCCAGCGGGTATTGTGTAAGCTGACCCAGGCGGAAGTTGCGGATACCGTAGGAATTTCAGTCCGGTATCTGCAAAAGATAGAATCTGATCCGACAATCCCTAACGTATGCATAGCCATCCGACTGGCTAACGCTTTAGAGGTTAGGGATTGGCGGAAGTTCAAACAGATGTTCCCGTGCTAGGAACGTACAAATTATAACACGAACTATAGTACGTGTAAAGGAAGAAAATGTAACCCACTTTGCCAATATTATACAGAGGAAGAAAGGGATGTGAAATGTCCAGTTGTGTAAGGATTGATGCCCGGCCGTATCTTCGAAAGGCAAGGTTGGCCGCCGGGATAACCAGCACGGAAGCGGCGTCCGAAATCGTGCCGTTCAGCGCGGACACAATCGGTCGGCAGGAGCGCGGAGATGTACCTCTAGCCCCGGCGGACGCGGTTGTACTGGCGCGGTGTTATGACAGCGGTGAACTGCTGCCGTACTATTGCGCGGAATGCCCGGTCGGGAAAGCCCGGGGCATGGTAGTGACGGAAAGGGATTTGCCGCTTGCCACGTTGAGGCTAACGCAACGCCTCAGAAAAGCAGGCAAAGAAATTGCGGATGTGCTCGATCTCATTGCCGATGACGGCGTGGTAGACGAAGCGGAAATGCCGGTATTCGATAGCGCGCTGTCGGTTCTAAAAGAGCTTAACGCCTCAATTTTTGACATAATGCTGTACGCAGACATGCATGGAATAGAAAAAGAGCCGGCGCAGAAAGCGTCGACCCGTAACAGCCATCATTATTCTACCGCCTAAATGACCGCTTGTCAACAAAATTTCCAAAATATATCACACAAAGGAAAGTCAGAAAAGGAGTTGACGGAATGATTCTACATAGGCTCGTAGAACTGGAGCTTGACAATCTGGAGAGGCAGTTCCCCGGCAAAGCTCTGTTTTCTATGGACGACTATGCCGCTTTATATGGGATAGTCCGGCGGGAAGCTCCCCGCCACGCGCGCCGGCACGGCGTCCCGTTCGTCAAAGAGGGCGGACGCTATTACATAACATCAATCGACCTGGCCACATACCGGGCGCAAAAGAAGCAGGGGATGGGTACGCCGACGATCCAGAATGCTCAGAACGATGAAATGAAAAACCGCCGGGGATTTACCCGCGCGGCACAGGAAAGGCAGATAGGTTAGGTTCCTCCTTCTTTTTGTAATCCCCTTCCCCGCGTCCGGGGCCTCGAAACCCCGGCAGGCTCATAGAACCCTGTCTCCTCGCGGGGAGGGGGAATAAAAATAACGGAAAGGCAGGTGAGAATATGGAAGAAAGTACCCAAAGCGCAGTTGTAAGGGCAAAGATTTACGCTCAATCGCATATGTCGTCTTATGAAGTGCCGGCTATTGTGCGGCTTGACGAGGAAGAAATAAAAAAGGCCGAACAAATACTGGAACTCTTGGCGGGGTCAAGTATTTATTCGGCAGGGCGAATCCTTGAATCAGTTGGAGTAGCCGCAAGATTTTCCACTGTAATATAGTGTTTCTATTGCGCTGGCGGCCTTTATGTATTCATCGAAGAATTGTTCGGCAGACAATTTGTCCGCGTCTTTTCTCGATGATACATACGCAATAGC
>WQUS01000217.1 GCA_009781965.1 Bacillota bacterium
GCTGACTATTGCAGGTTTTGTATATACGCATAGGGTGCTCAAAAACCCTTATATTGCAATGGTTTGAGACATGCTTGTCTCGCTAACTGCGAAACTCGGGCTAAGGATTATCTAGCTTCAAAAACGCCGGTAACACTGGGTTTTAACGGGCTAAGAAATTCGACCGGTCAAACCGCTTTTTTTGATCAGGTCAATGTACAGCAGCAGTTCGTCTTTGGAGGACACGCCCAGTTTGGTATAAATATGGTTGTTATGCACCTTAAGCGTGTTCGCGCTGATCTGCATAGCAGATAGGATCTCATTGCCGTTTAGGCCGGCAAAATAATAGTCGAATATTTTTCTTTCCGTCCTGGTAAGCGTTTCAACCCGGGCAATAAAATCCTCGAAAAGATTATCCGGCAGGGGGTTCTCCTTGGTGCGCATCAGCTTGATCCGTTCGATCAATTGATCAATCTCCCGGATGTTTGTCTTGGCGGCGCTGTCGATCTTATCCGGATGGATGCTCTCCAAAGCATCTTGAATCGGGTTGAGATACCTGGCGCTGAGCAAAAGGGAAATACCGACGCCTAAAATCAGCGCCATCACGCAGATCATCATAAACCGTACATTCGTCCCCCAGACGGCGCGATCAAAGTCTTGCTTCGGCATTAGTAGCGACACCGCGAATTTTTGGCCGGCAAAGACTGAATCGGCAGGGTATACTTTAATTTCTTTATGTACTCCTACCAACATCGGCCCGGTTTCCGATTCGTAAGTTAACAGGGCGTTACCGCCGGTCAAGCGTAGCGGGCCTTTTCCCGTAGCGATGAATCCCTGATTCGCCTTGGAAAACAGAGCGTTTCCCGTATCCAGTCCGGCATCGCCGAGCAGGGAAAACATACTGATTATACGTTTAAATTTGCTGTCCTCCGGCGCATAATTGGCCGCGAAGTTCCCGGCGCTGATCTCAAAACCGCAAACACCAAAGGCGTTCCCGGCTGAATCCACCAACGGGACGCTGCACAATACCGTGTCCTCACCGAAGGTCGGAAACACTTTTTCAAAGCACCAATAATAAAGGTTGGTCAGGGGCTGCGGACTTTTGTTATACGCGTCAAGTGGTTGGTGATAGAAACCGCAGTCGGTAACATCAAATTCCATCGCCCATTGGGATTGGAGCAGCATGCCATTACGGTAGGCGATCCACGGATAACCTCGCACATACCTTTCCTCGTCTGGGTCCGTTACCTTTGGCTCGGTATGGCGGATATAAAGTCCGGCCTTCGAATTCGCGGCATTGGCCAAAGCGGGGTTCACCGTGGCGTCCAGAATCATAAAGACGCCGCTGCATTTGGTTTTGCCAAGGGCAAACTGGAGGCGGCCCAGTTCGTTCCCCGTGATTTCCTCCAACAACTCCGGGTGAGCTTTCAGATTATTGACTTGCAGCTGCCGGTTGGCCAACTGATATTCAATGTCTTTAGAAATGGAGTTGGACAACAGGACGAGCTGGACAGAAGTGGCGCCGCAAAAAGAAGTCAGTCTGCCACTGACGCCGGCAAACCCCTCGTTGACATTTCTCTGCACAGCGCCGCCGCCAAAAGCCAAAACGCCGGTGGCAAGAAGGACGGCGAGTACGCCAAATATAACCGCTGCGACAAGCACAATTAAGAAAGCAAACAAACGGACGCCCATGGACATACCCGACTGGTTAGCTTTTTTAAATTGATGAATAATATTACGCATTATAGTGCACAATTCAATCCTTTATCTTCCATTACTAATGGCACAGTCAATGCTCTGCCGTAAACTTTTCGAATACTCCCTTTGATACTGAGTCATAAGCCTGAGCTTGGCTTTGCCCGGCTAACAGGCCGAGATATTCCCGGCGGGAATCAGCCGCGGTTTGCCGCATAGCGCTTTCATAAGCCCCTTGCAGCTCGTTGAGGCCGTCAAATACCGGCGGGACGTAAAAGCTATATTCTTCTTGCATCGCCGCAATCGTCTCAATCACTTTTTTGATATTCTCATTACTGGCGTTATTGGCGCCTTCTGTGGCGTAATCGTCGAAAGCGGCCAAGGTTACGGGCATATAACCGGTCTGGGCCGTGAAGCGCAGATTTTGTTCGGGCTCGGTCAGCCATTTCAAGAATACGGCGGCGGCGTATTCCTTTTGCTCGTTGGATTTGAACACGCACATGCCGCCGCCCCGCTGGAGGGCAACCTTTTTTCCGCCGTCAAACACTGGGTACGGCAGGATGGCGATAGTTAAAGGCTCTTGCCTGTTGTCGGCGTAGGTGACTGTGCCGGGGCAGAAATTAACGCCCGCGGAGGTGGCAGTGGCGCAAACGACATCCCCGATTTGCATCAGGTAGGAATTATACTTGTCAAAAATGGCCACGCCGCCCTGCACAGCCGGGGGATAATAAGCGTCCCAGATCCGTTGAAAAAGTGGGCTCGCCAAATTAAAGCGCTGCTCCGATACAAAATCACCGCCCAGCTGCGCATATCCCGCCATAGCAAAGTGCGATAATTCTTCCGGGTAGTAAAACGCTTTGCCGTCGTTAGGAATAGCGGGAGTTTTCGCGTCAGTCCAGGCGTAATATTTTTCGGCGGCCTCCCGGATCCCCTCGCAGGTGGTCAGTTGGGCCAGGGTAACGCCGGTATCCTGGGCAAAACGGTCAAATATTGTGGTGTTAACGTACAATACTTCCGTAGATTTGGCAATCGGCAGGATATAAAGTTTATCGCCGCCCAGTTTTCCTTCCGCCAAAAAAGCCGGGACATAACCGGACAGTTCTTGCTCGCTGAATTGACTCGCCAAGTCCGTCAGCAAACCCTTATTGGCCAGCTTCACGGCAATATTGGGATTCACCACTGCCAGGTCCGGCAGCTGCGGCGCGCCGGGATCGCCATCTGCCGCCACCAGCAGTTTTTCATTCACGGCAGCGGGATCGGCCACCAGGCCAGTGGCAACGACAATCCCTTTTTCAACGCCAATGGTGCTGTTAAATTCGTCCACCAGCATGTCCAATGATGTTACCATTGGTTCACCGTAAGTGTGCCACAGGGTTAGGGTGACCGGTTTTTTCGGATCAAGGCGGTTGTTTGTTTGGCAGCCGGAAAGCAAGCCGGCCAGCATTAGCGTCAGAGTAAGTAAGTAAAGTATTCTTTTCATGGCCATCCCTCCGGAATTACCGTTCATGATGAGCGATTATCGCCGAGCCTAAACCGGAATCTCATTGGTGAGTTTCGGGCGAGTTAGGCGAGTTATTGATCGCGGTTGATGATAAAGTGGATGAGCCGGCGCAGAAAATCGGCTTCGGCGCCCAAGCCCTCCAGGGATGACAAGGCCCGGGCGGCCGCCGCCGCGGCTTTTTGTCTGGACGCTTCCAGACCGAACAAAGCTGGGTAGGTAACCTTTTGATTCCGCTGGTCGCTGCCCACCGGTTTGCCGATCACTTGCTCGTCTCCCACCACGTCAAGAATATCGTCCACAATTTGAAAAGCCAGGCCCAGGTCCTCGGCATAAGCTGTCAGTTGAGCCAGCTGCTCCGCAGAGGCGCCGGCCAGGATGGCGCCGGTCCGTACCGAGGCCTTGATTAAAGCGCCGGTTTTATGGGCGTGAATGTATCTTAGGATTGCTTCATTAACCGTGCCATTGACAGTACCGCCGGCAGCGCTGCCGGCGGCAGTCAGATCGGCCACCTGGCCGCCGATTAAACCATTGGCGCCGGCGGCTTCCGCCAGTTCCCCCGTCACCTTGACTACCAGTTCCGGCGGAATACCGGTGTCTTGAGACAACTGAGTCAAAATACCGAAACAGGCGGTCAGCATGGCGTCCCCGGCCAGCACAGCGATCGCTTCGCCAAATACCTTGTGGCAGGTAGGCTGACCCCGGCGCAAGTCGTCGTCATCCATGGCCGGCAAATCATCGTGAACCAGGGAATAGGTATGTAACAGTTCAATAGCGCAGGCAGCGAGCATTACTGCCGCAATCCGGCCGCCCACCGCTTCTGCCCCGGCCATCACCAGGATAGGACGCAGCCTTTTGCCGCCGGCGAAGACGCTGTACCGGACAGCCTGATGAATCGGCGGCGGATAAGCATCTGCCGGCGGCAGTAATTTTTCCAAAGCCTCGTTGACCAATTTGGCCCGTTCAGCCAGTTCATCCTGAAAAGTCATGATTAAAAATCCTCTTCGCTGAGCGTCGGGTTGCCTTCATCATCTGCCATGAGGATGCTGATTTGTTTTTCGGCCTGTTCCAGCTTACGGGAACATTGTCTGGTTAGTTTGATCCCTTCGGCAAACAACTGCAGTGATTCTTCCAGCGGCAGATTGCCTTCTTCCAGTTTATTAACCAGTTCTTCCAGTCTTGCCAAAGCTTCTTCGAAAGCCGGGGCTTTTGATTTACTCATAATTTTTCCCATCTCCTACTGCAAAGCGTCTGGGGCGGCATTAAACAAGCGCGCTTTTTTTGGTGGTCAGCGGCAGCC
>WQUS01000218.1 GCA_009781965.1 Bacillota bacterium
GATCCTGCTGCTCAATTTTATCTACCGCTACATTCCCGTGGGCATCCAGTCGGGGGTGGCTATTCTCCAGGGGGTGGACCCGTCCATTGAAGAGGCTGCCATAGATCTGGGCGCCGATGCCCGGAAGACTTTTACAAAGATCACCCTGCCCCTGATGATACCGGCTTTCTTTTCGGGACTCATCTTTTCGTTTGTCCGGGCAATGACCGCCATCAGCGCCGCCATATTTCTCGTGAGTTCCCGGTGGAACATGATGACGGTGCAGATCATGAGTCAGGTCGATTCCGGCCGGCTGGGTGCGGCGGCGGCCTTCAGCCTGATCCTGGTTGCGATGATCCTTATAGCCATGTTAATTATCAGGACCATTCTGGTTCTTCTCTACGGCAAGGCCGGCGGAAAAATGCTGAAAATATAAGGGAAAGAAATATGGGTGTTAAACTTGTCGATGTAACAAAAATTTTCACGGATCAGTCCAACCCGCACAAGAAAGTGGTTGCCGTGAACAATGTTTCCCTGGATGTAAACGACGGGGAACTTGTCTCCTTTCTGGGGCCGTCGGGCTGCGGCAAGACAACAACATTGCGGATTGTCTCGGGATTTGAATATCCCACAAGCGGTGAAGTGTGGATATCAGGGCAGATGGTCAACGATATTCCGCCTAACAAGCGGGATACTTCCATGGTCTTCCAGAGCTACGCGATCTTTCCCCATCTTTCGGTTGCCCAGAATGTGGGCTTTGGCCTGGAACTGAAAGGCCGGCCAAAGAACGAAATCAAGGAAGAAGTTGAGAAGATCATGGACCTCATGAACCTGAAAGACATGGGCCGCCGCAGGCCGGATCAGCTTTCGGGCGGGCAGCAGCAGCGGGTGGCCCTGGCCAGGGCGATCATCAACAAGCCCAGTGTGCTTCTTTTCGATGAGCCCCTTTCCAACCTGGACGCAAAACTGCGGGAGCAGATGCGTCTTGAAATACGGCGTATCCAGCAGAGCTTCGGCATTACCAGCATTTACGTTACCCACGATCAGGCAGAAGCCATGACCGTATCGGACAGAATCGTGGTAATGAACGAAGGGAACATCATGCAGACCGGAACCCCTTTTGAAATCTATTCCCGTCCGGCAAACCGTTTTGTGGCGGACTTTATTGGCCGGGTAAATTTCTTTACCGGCAGGATAGTTTCTGCCGACGGCGATGTGGAAATAGAATTCTCCGGGGGCGGCCGCAAAAGTTTCAGCGGCAAGGCGGGGTCGTACAAAAACGGCCAGGAGATTACCCTGGCGGTACGTCCGGAATCCCTGCGCCTTAAGGCCGGGGGCGGCGGTATCTTCACCGGAACCGTTGCCAAGAGCGTTTACCTGGGCCAGCTGGTGGAATACGAAATCGACTGCGGCGGAGAAAAGCCGGTTTTGGCGGTTACCTACGATCCCGCTGACCAGGGCTTTTTCAAAACCGGCGACAAGGTAGGCGTTGATTTCTCCGCCCCGGCTTCGCACATACTGCCCTGAAAGGATACGATGACTTAATTTCCGGACTTACGCGTTGTTTGTTTGTCCGCACGGCGTCGTTTCCAGCTCATGGTTCAGACGGTTGCAGTGCCAGGTTATTATCTGTGATAAATCAGCCCTGTCGATCAAGTTCACAGTTTCCGGCTTATCGTTAAGCTCAAACAATTCTTCCCTGTAGCCGTCAGGATTGCCGGGAGACGGATATTTTATATATTTATAATTTTCGGAAATTATCATGTACCAGGTGGCGTCGCATTCACTGAACACATAATCGTGAACTTTGTCCCGTTCTCCCGAGATGATGGGCATAAGGGACTTTGCCGGAATTCTGTCATTAAAGTCCGGCCAGTCTTTTGATATGGCGGAGTTGTCCAGCCCGGCGATATCCAATATGGTGGCCGCTATATCGATCAGACTTATTGGCGATGAATTTTCGCCCATGCCCGGATAGTCCGGGTGCCGTATTGCGCACGGTATCCCTGCGGATTGATAATACGGCAGTGACTTTCCGAAATAATTGTGGTCGCCAAGCGTGTCGCCGTGATCCGCGGAAAAAATGACAACGGTGTCTTTCAGCAAGTCACGTTCTTCCAGCGTTTCAAAGATTCTCGAGATCTGGTGATCAACCAATTTTATCATGGCCCGGTACGCGCGCCGCAGCTCATAGATTTTGTTTTTTACTTCATCGCTGTATGTATTGCCCCCGATAATCTCGTCGCAAATGAGCGCTTCCTTTTCAAGATACGACTTTGGCGGGTCAATCGGCGTATGAGGGCAGCAAAATGACGCCTGAAGAAAAAATGGGGCTTGGGACTGGTTTTTGCTGCATTGATTTTCAATGAATTCAATAACTTTGTCGCCGATTACATTGTCAACATAGTATTCATCGGATAATGGGAACGGCTCAACCACATCATTTTTGACATTTGCGGCGATACGGTTCGGCGAGGGATGCGTATCAACAAAATCACGAAACTCCTCCATAACGCCGTTTTTTTCCAGATATTCACAGTACTCGCAATAATTTCTGCGCGACAGTTGTTTACCCCCGACTTCCCAAACATGGTCGAAGCCGTACTTTTTAACCGTGTCGTTCATTTTTACCAAATTATAGCCTTCGCCGCGGGCCGTCGTCGCAAAGTTCCAGGCTTGCATCAAATGCAGCTTTCCGATAAGCGATGTCGTATAACCCGCTTTTTGCAGCGCCCGCGGAAAAGTCGGATACTGTAAACTCAATTCGCCGGACATTGCCAGCGCGCCAACCTGATGGCTGTATCTGCCCGTAATCAAAGCGGATCTTGCCGGCAGACAAATGGGGTTTGGCGTTTGGCAGCGGCTGAATGAAATGCCTTCCGCTACTCTATTAATGCCGGGTGTTGAAATTCCGCTGTTTTTACCATAACCAACGTAATCCGGCCTGAACTGATCGGTCATGATAAGAATTATATTCTTTTTCGTCATTACGCTTATCCGCCCTATAGTAAATTATCATCATGCGTTTACTTATCAAAAAAGAGTTTCTCACGGAGTTCGCAAAGAACACAAAGGTACACAGAGTTCTGATGTAATTTAGGTTTCACCGTGAATCTCCGTGTTCTTCGTGCGCTCCGTGAGATAAAAATTTAAAATAAAACCCTTACGTTTACGCATATGGGAACAATACCCCGAGAGCTTACTATCTTGGTATTGCCTTGATTGCCGGAAGTTGATCCATGGTCGGATATTTGGTTCCGTTTTTCTGGTCTTCCGCCTTACGAACCGCCAGGTACGCGTTGGCCTGCTTGATTAATTCAACTTTTATTGCCTGGATATCCTGCTGCAAATTCTTGTTTGCGGTGAGGGTTGCGTCAATTTTGGCGAATTCGGCGTTAACGTCCGGGTATATTCCGAGTGAAAGCGCATTTAACATACCGGCGGCCACTTTAAGATCCGGGTTTGCCATTTGATTTTTAACCGGGACGCTGTTGAAACGGAATCCGGAGAACAGCGGCTTATACCATGTGTCAGGAGCGGCGGAGGCGCGCAGAGCCTTTGTAACAGCATCGGGGAAACCAATCGGGAAGCGGACAAAGTTTGCATTCCAAACCAATTGGTATCCGGGGAAGGCATAATTTTTGGACATATCTATCTTTGGGTCATAGGAATACTCGGTAGTGCCTACGGCGGTGAAATTAACGCCCTCAATACCGAAAGCGAACAGGTCGTTGTTTTTGAGATCCGAGAACAACCAGTCAAAGAATTTCATTATTTTGTCGGCCTTGGCCTTGGGAGTCGTAACCGGTATGCAGACGAAATTTGCGACCTGGAATGCGCCTTCCTTTCCGCCTTTGATGTTATTGGCGGTAAGAATGTCGGGATTCCACACCTCAAGCACTGAGTTTGGAACAGACTTGGCCAGATTCGTGGCTGTGGAACCGTAATTGGCGACGTCCCAGATGTAGGACGCGGCTGCGCCGGAGGTAAATAACGCCTGCGCGTTTGTACAGTTGACAACGTCCTTATCAATAAGGCCCTGAGAATACCATTTTGAGGCTAATTTCTGCGAGGCCAGGTCATAAGAGAACAGGTCGGTGGTGCTGGTGTTAAACGGCGCGGGGAAGGTTTTCAGATCCGCAACAGACTCGGCGGTGATGTAGGCGTCAACCACCTTATAATCCTGAACATAAAGCCACGCAAACGATCCTGCGGCGAGCTTTTGCCTCCAGATCCCTTTCGCATTATACTCATATTGAAATTCCGGGTGCTGCGCCCTGTACAGCCCGTCATAAGTTATGCCCACAGCCCAGTTGGCGGGATCGCTCCTCAGCGCGAACGGAATCAGTTTGGTGTTAGCCGCAATCCCCTTCAGATAGTTTTCAAAATCGGCCAGCGACTTGACTTCGGGTAGATTATACTGCTTGCGAAGGTCTCCGCGTATAAAAATCAACTGATTGCCGCCATACGACTGGGCAAACGG
>WQUS01000219.1 GCA_009781965.1 Bacillota bacterium
AAAGCATGGACCAGCCATAACTCAGGATTGTTTAGTCGTTGGGGTTATTAACTTGATTGTCAGGCACTATGGCAAGCGTATATCCTAAAGGTTTTAATATCTTGAAAAGGGTATCTATTTGTGGCGTGGCTTGCATACTTTCAAGGCGGGCTATGGCGGGCTGCTTTAACCCAGACATTTCGGCAAGCCGCTTTTGTGAAATGCCTTTTTGCTCCCGCGCTTCAATGAGTTTGCCTACAAGTGCTATTTTGAACTGTATTTCGTCCTTTTCTGCTTGCGTCAAGTTAGATGTTTCCCAGAGGTCATCAAAGGTTGTAAACGTATCGCCTTTTATGTTCATACTCATATTATTCACCGTACCTTTCTTTAAAATCTTTAAGTTTTCGCTCCGCTTGCTTGATTTCTTGCGGAGGTATTTTCTGAGTTTTCTTAATAAAATAGTGAAGCAGTACGAAGATATTATCTTTCCAATAGGCAAAGAAAATACGATCTTTGGTTGGCCTAAGCTCCCATAGCTCAGTGCCTGTTATATGTTTAATGGCGGGTTCTCCTGCCGCTACGCCGTATGTTTGGAGTTGTCCGATATATTCGATAATTTTCTTATAGCGTATTCTCGCGTCCTTGCTAGTTATCATTTTGCGGTTAAGTTCTTGTATGTATTCGGCTATTTCATCATTGCCAGCGCGGTCTTTGTATGTAATGACTTTGTACAACCTGCTTTCCTCCCGTCAGTAAAATTATAACATATTCGTTATTTGTAAATCAATGACAAATATATGTATCTTCACGATTCTGTAACTTATCAATGTCCTTAAAACTAACCACAATTTCATATGTTCCCGTTGCCGCAACGTAGTTTGTTTTGCAACCCACGCTACTTATGGAGACAGGATTTCCGTTGGCGGGGAAAAACATATTACACCCTCCGAAAACAGAGCCGGAGGCAGTCCCCGAATTACAACCTTGGATCAACCGGCTCACTTTCCATGGCCAATACGCCAAACACACACTCATGGATACGGTAAAGAGGTTCGTGCCGTGCCCAACGCTCCAGGGATTCCATGCCCAGGGCAAACTCATTCAGAGCCAAATTACGCTTCTTGCCTAAGGAACGTTTTTTAAGCCGCGCCAAATTATCCTCCAGCAGATATTCGGGACCGTAGATGATGCGCAGATACTCGCGCCCACGGCATTTTACCGCCGGTTGCAGCAACTGTTCGCCCTGGGTGGCGATAAAATCATAGGGCTTAACAACCATCCCCTCACCGCCGGCAGCGGTCAATTCTTCCCACCACTTTACGCCGGCCGCCACACTGTTTTCATCAAGCAGGTCCACCGGCAAATAATTTATGGCCATAAAAACCGGATCCGTTCCGGTCATATATTTAGCGGAAGCCTTCTTTTTTTAAGAACTTAATGGAACGGCGCAGTTGCATATCTTGCCGAGTAATCACATGGGCGCCGAAATTGCGGTCGGAGCGTTTTTCATTGCGCTCCCGGCACAGCTTTTCCGGCAGCTCCAGTACAATCGCCACCGCGTGGCAATTTTGTTCTTTTGCCAGGTGCAAAACCGCCGCACGGGCTTCTTTTTGCACATTGGTCGCGTCTATGACCGTTAAATGCCCATTGATTTTTATACAGCAGATAGCCAAGGTCGGTGGTGTTCCGCCCGGTATAAGTGATGGTTAAAAGCATCGCCTCACATCCTTAACCAATTTTTACTTAAAGCTGTTTGTTACTGACCGAGATGGCTCCCAACTAATCAATTTCATTTTTAATTATATTTTCCTTCTATCAAGATTAAAAAATTAATCTTTAATAATCTGCCAGGAACTGTTATAATAAGTTATAATTGTTCCTGGTTTTGGTTTACAATCTTAATAAAGTTAGGACGTGAATATATGAATTTATCCAGCATTATAACAAACAACGCCCGTTGGAACGCTAAAAGTACCGCAATAATATGTACAGATACCGATACATTATACACCTATGGCGATTTTGACAGATTAATCAATCAGTTCGGCAACGCGCTATTAGAAATAGGCATCCAAAAAGGTGATCGGGTGGCAATCTACCTGCCTAACTCGCCTGAATTTCTCATTGCTTATTTCGCCATTGCCAGAATTGGAGCCATTGCTCTACCATTTAATATCATGTACAAAGGACCGGAAATAAAATATATTATCAACAACTCCAGAGCTCGCATTCTAATCGGCGCGGCCAAAGAAACTTCCGCCAATGTGATCGGCATATTACCGGATATCCCTTCTGTTGAACAGGTAATTTCAGTTGGCGAGCCGACTGTGGCCGGTACAATCTCCTTTGCTGACATGCTTGCCAGCGGTAAAAGTACGCTGGAGATTGTCGATTGCGACCCTGAGGATATGGTTAGTATTCTTTATACCTCAGGCACAACAGGACAACCCAAGGGCGCCATGCTAACCCATAATAATTTTCTGTCCAACGCCAAGATAAACGGTAACTTGGTACTGCATCTTAACGACCAGGACCTTTTTTATACCGGTACGCCTTTCTGCCACATTTTTTATGTGCTCTCCGTATTGGGTCCCCTATATATTGGCGCCGGTTTAGTCGTTTCCCAACGTTTTATGCCGGACAAAGCTCTGGCCAACATCAGTAAATATCGAATCACCCATTTTGCCGGCGTTCCAACCATGTGGATCTACATGCTTAACGAATTTACCCCCGAAAAGTATGATGTGAGCACATGGCGCTTTGCCCAATCCGCCGGCGCTTCCATGCCGGCAGAATATATCCACAAGATTGAGAATACCTTCGGAGTAGGATTCTGCGAATGCTATGGTTCTACAGAAACAAGTTCCACGGTTACATTCGGACGGTTGGGTCACGGCAAAGTTGGTTCCATCGGACCCTTGGCCCCGGGATACCAGGTAAAAATTATCGACGAAAACGATCGTGAATTAGGTCACCAGGCGGTTGGGGAAATGGTTGTCAAAGGTCCCGGGGTTTTTAAAGGCTACTGGGAATTGCCTGACGCCACCAAAGAGGCTCTAAGTGCCGATGGCTGGTACAAAACCGGCGATATGGCTCAATACGATGAAGACGGATACTATTATATTGTGGACAGAAAGAAAGACATGATCATCTGCGGTGGTTATAATGTTTATCCCCGCGAGGTAGAAGAAGTGCTCTATACTCACCCCAAGGTTGCGGAAGCAATCGTAGTCGGTGTGCCGGATCGGGAAAAAGGGGAAATTCCCAAAGCATACATCAGGCTCCAAGCAGGCGCCGACGCCGACCAGGCTGAGATTATTCAATTCTGCAAGGAAAGAATGGCTGCCTATAAGTCACCCAGAGAAGTAAAATTTGTGCAGAGTTTTCCCAAAAACCCTACCGGGAAAATAATGAAAACAGTCATCCGTGACGAATGGGAATAAACTAAACCGGCGCCAATTATACGCTCACCATGGACGACCCCAGTGACAATGTAACCGGCGCCGAGCAAGATCATTGGCCAGACGGTTGACGATCTGTATGATCCTCCGGTGCAGTAACGGACAGTGGCAAGGGAGATTCAAGGAAATAATTAAAAGAAAGATGTATCGCGGCACAGCCGGTTCTTCTTGGTAAGAGCTGGCTGTGTTTTCTTGAGTTTAATCCTTCCGACCAGGTGGGAATTCATATACCTATCTCCCGCCATAACGGATTCCTGGTTGTTATCGCCGGCATTGCATAGAGGCAGCAAGCGTCACTCATTAATCAAAAAATTATAATAAGGAGTTATCTCTCCTTCGTTAGAAGCAGTCTCCCCCTCGTTTGGCAATGCTTCGCGACAATGAGTTTCTATAAACGTTTTCGTTTCTGTTCCTATCGGCACCTTAAACAATCTATAGTATACTTCAGTTCCAGATGTTATTTCATTATCAATTAACCGCTGGCAGTTTAATGCGTCCACAAATCTTGATTGAACTGTTTGATCATATGGATTATTATATGTTATCTCATCTTTTCGGGCTTCTAGCTCGGCTAATTTATAGGCATGGTCCGACGATTGGGCGCGCACAACTATAATTCTTTCCTCAAACACTTTGTAATCATTGCTAAAATTTTCATCTATTTTAGCGGTGTTAGGTTCTCCAGTAATTATACTTACAAACAGCAGTTTTATAGCATACCATTCCCAAGATGATCTTCTTCTCTTTTTAACATATTTTCTTTTTGAATTTTGGTCCTGCGACAACTAAATCAACCCCCTAATTTGTCATTAGCTCTTTTAAATATCTTTTTCTTTGCTCCTGTTTAAGAATAAGGTTTTCTGCATATCGGGAATGCTGCAACCGTCTCAGGAATTCCTCCTGACAGAACAACTGCAGACAAATCTCATTGCTCCGTCCCGTTTTTTGCGCTTTATTTTTCAGCCGAGCAAGCACGGACGCCGCTATGTCAGCCACTCAGAAGCACCTCCATCAAATC
>WQUS01000220.1 GCA_009781965.1 Bacillota bacterium
CCAGTATAATTTAAATTGCCTGATCCTGTCAAGTTTAACCCAAAAGTAATTTTTTTATACAAAAAAATAAATTTTTTTACAAAAAAGTATTGACTTTTACTACCATCATTGGTACCATTTACTTATATTCGGGTTTTTTGTCGAATTATTGTTTACAGACAAATTTAGGGAGGGAAAGTTTTGAAGTCAACAGGTATTGTAAGGAAAGTGGACGAGCTCGGCCGCGTGGTTATCCCCATTGAACTGCGCCGCACCCTAAGCATTGATGAAAAAGATGCTTTGGAGATTTACGTGGACAATGAAAAGATCATCCTCAAAAAATACGAGCCGGCCTGCGTATTTTGTGGTGATGCAGCCGACGTACAGCATTACCGGGGCAAACTTGTTTGCCGCAACTGTGCTGTAGCTATGTTTGAAAACGTCAAAGCCATGTAACGCACAGTCTACTCGGGAACATGTATTTTCTTATATAGCTCCTGCCTGGGGAGATTCCTCAGGCGGGCTATTTTTTTAATCGCCTCATTTTTGGCCAGCCCCTCCGCCATCAGCAGCCGGACATGGTCTTCCAAGGGCAATCCGGCCCATTCTTCAGCCTCCGCACCGCTTGCGGCGCCGGCGCCTTCAATAACCAACACAAACTCGCCCCGGGGAGGCTGCCGGGTAAAATGTTCCTGCAGCCCGGTCAGAGTATCCCGCAGTAATTCCTCATGGAGCTTGGTCAGTTCACGGGCGGCGCAGGCCCGGCGCTCGCCCAGGTTAACCGTTAGATCCGCCAGCGTTTTCAGCAGCCGGTGGGGCGCCTCATACAGGACGATCGTTCTGGTTTCACCGGCCAGGGCGGCTAAACGCCGGTTCCGGTCAGCCCCTTTGGCCGGCAGAAAGCCCTCAAAAACAAACCTTTCCACCGCCAGGCCGGAAACAACCAGCGCCGCCAGCAGAGCACTGGGCCCAGGCAAGGTTGTCACCGGGATCCCCAGGGCCACCGCTTCACGCACCAGTTCCACGCCGGGATCGGAAATCCCCGGGGTACCGGCGTCGCTCACCAGAGCCACGGTATCGCCGGCCGCCAGCCGCTCTAACAGGTACTCCCCCTGGCGCCGCCGGTTATGCTCATGGTAGCTGACGAGGGGCGTATGGATATCGTAATGACTTAATAAGCGGCGGGTGCGCCTAGTGTCCTCCGCCGCTACCAAATCCGCTTCGCGCAGTATTTGCAGCGCCCGCAAAGTGATATCAGCCAGGTTGCCGATAGGCGTGGCGCAAAGATACAACAGGCCGTTTGCACTTTCCATCCCGCTCACTCCCGGTCCCGCCGCAGGAAGGCGGCGCAAAACAAACATTCGCTGTTCCTGGCTTGGCCAAAATGGATATTGCAAATATGAAAGCCCTGCACATAAAGGCTCTCCAGGTTGAGGCGGCCGGTCAGCGGTTCGGCGTCCTCCGGCACTGTTTCCCCTTCCTGGCGCACGTCGTAAATAAAAGCCAAATGCAGTCTAAGCTTCTCGTTTTCCGTTTCCAATTGGCCGATTTTGTTTCTCATGCTTTTGATCTCGGCCAACAGGTCTTGGGCCCTGGTTTCCAGCGTTTTCATTCTTATGACCAGCTCGCTCAATTGGACCACCCTCCGGCAAGTCGGTGTTGACATTAGCAACCGGATATTCCTTAATCAATTTGCTTTCCTGCAATTCAACGTTCACCGTCTGTTTAAAAATATTGATCCCTGTTACCCGGCCCGGCCCGTCAGGGGTACCCACCCGTCTGCCGGATTCCGGGAAGCACTCCCGGGCCTGCTCATAAGCGTCATTTTCATATTTCAGGCAGCACATCAATCGGCCGCAGATGCCGGATATTTTCGTCGGGTTGAGGGACAGGTTCTGCTCCTTGGCCATCCGGATTGACACGGATGAAAAGTCGGATAACCAGGTGGCGCAGCACAATTCCCGGCCGCAACAGCCCAGCCCGCCCATCATTTTGGCCTCATCCCGCACACCGATCTGACGCAGTTCAATCCGCGTGCGAAACACCGCGGCCAAATCCTTGACCAGCTCGCGGAAATCGATCCGCCCGTCGGCGGTAAAATAAAAAATAATTTTATTGCCGTCGAAAGCCTGCTCCACATCCACCAGCTTCATCGGCAAGCCATGGGTAGTGATTTTTTCCATGCAAATTTCGTAAGCCCGGGCCTCTTTTTCCTGATTGGCCCGCAGCAGTGCCAAATCCTCATTACCGGCCCGGCGCAGCACCTTCTTCAGTGCGCCGCCCACCACTTCCTCGTCGGCAACATTCCGGGGACCGGCAACTACGGTACCGAACTCCACACCGCGGGCTGTCTCTACAATCACTCCGTCGCCCGCCGCCAGAAACAAATCCCCGGGATCAAAATAATATACCTTACCCGCCGACTTGAATCTTACTCCCACTACCAGGCACGACAATGGTCATCCCTCCCGTCACAAACCTCCGTTTTAATGAAAAACCAATTAAAAACCGGCTATTTTCAGCAACAGCGCATCCAAAGCCAGCCGCTGATTCGCATTACCCGCCAGACGCCGGGCCGTTTCCTCCGCTGTTAACAGTATGTCCAGTACTTCCCTGCGGCCATAAGCGTCCGCCAGCCCGGCCAGCTCATGCCGGCGATCGGTATTGACCAACAGTTCCTCACGCCCGGCCTGCTGCAGCACCATTACATCCCGGAACAGAATTAACAAATGATTGACCAAAACTTGCGCGTCTTCCCGGCCCGCTAACTCTTCCGGCAGGGCCGGCGCAGCGGTCCGGCGTCCGGCCGCCAGACGCAAGGTCAGCTGCAGGACCCGGTCACGTCCCGGCAGCCAATCCACCATTGCCAACGCCCGCCCGGGGCTGCCCCCGGACAAGGCGGCCAAAGTATGGGCCTGTTCGGCAGAGCCGGTTGCTTGCTCAATGGCTTTGACCACCTCGGCCTGAGCCAAACTGCCAAACCGGTAGCATAAGCAGCGTGACAGCACGGTGGGCGGAATTGCCGCGGCTTCATCGGTAATCAGGATAAACCCCACCCCGGGCGCCGGTTCCTCCAAAGTTTTTAGGAAACTGTTGGCGGCTGCCCTGGTCATCCGCTCCGCCTGCTCCACCAGGAATACCTGCCGCCCCTCGCCAAAGGAGGTAAATACCGCGTCGCCGCAGACATCCTTGAGCTGCTTGATTTTTATGGTCGCCCCGTCGGGACGGATGAAATGTAAATCCGGATGTACTCCCCGGCCGGAACGGACACAGTCGCCACAAACTTCACAAGTGTCGCCGCCGGAGCCGGAACATAACAGCGCTCTGGCAAAGGCCAGCCCGACAGTTTTTTTGCCCACTCCGGCAGGCCCATAAAAAAGATAGGCATGGGACACCCTGTTTGACGCCAAAGCGGCAAGCAGGCTGGCTTTTATTTTTTCATGGCCCAGCACTTCGCGAAAAGCAGTCAAGGGACTCACCCCGGAAAAAATTTATCTTTACTCACAGATGCCACCGATGCCAAAGATTCCAGCGAGGCCAGCACCGACCGGTGCACTGCCTCCACCCCAGCCCCGGCTTGGATCACTTTAAACAGCTTAGGCTGTGACTCAGCCTGGGCCAGGTAACCGCGGCGCACCTGGCGGAAAAAATCACTCTTTTCCCCTTCCAGCCGGTCCGGGGACCGGTTGCCCGCCACCCGGCGCATCCCTTCCTCCGCCGGCAAATCCAGTAAAATCACCAGGTCCGGCGCCAGGCCCCCGGTAGCCAATTCATTCAGTTTGGTTAAAAACTCCCGGTCCAAACCACGTCCGCCGCCTTGATAAGCCAAAGTGGAGTAAATAAACCGATCACAAAGCACTGTCTCCCCCCGCTGCAAAGCGGGTAAAATTTTCTCGGTCACATGCTGCGCCCGATCGGCGGCGTATAAAAACGCTTCCGCGGGGCGGGTGATATCCCGGCAGGCCGGATCCAGCAACAGCGCCCGCAGCCGGTCGCCCAAAGCGGTGCCGCCCGGTTCTCTGGTGCATAATACCGGTGTCCCGCGCTTCTCCAGCGCTACAGCCAGCAATTTCATCTGGGTTGTTTTACCCGCACCGTCAATACCTTCAAAAACAATAAATTTCCCAGCCGCCAAACAGCTCATCTCCTATATGCAGTCACCGGGCCACGACCCGGATCGTATGCAGTTCCGGGTCGGCGGCGCCCTGCTGATGCCATCCCCTGGCGCGACTTTGCAATAGATATTCTACAATGGCCGGGGTAATTTCCTCCCCGGGATAGATTACCGCTATGCCCGGCGGGTACAGAGACACCGCCTCCGCGCTGATCAGGCCGGCGGCCCGGGCCAGGGGCACAGTGCGGCGCGGCGCTTGCCAGGCCTGGCGCGGGGTTAACACTTGGGGCGGCAGGCCTGTCCCCGCCGGCAAGAAACCGGCGCTCTGCTCCCCGCCTCCCGATCCAATTTGTCGGCTCAGCT
>WQUS01000221.1 GCA_009781965.1 Bacillota bacterium
CGCGGCTTCGGCTCCAAGGACTCGGTACCGGCTGTTCGCTAAACTTTACCGGGTCGGGACTTTCACCCAACTATATTACACGCACCGAACTGGCGCACCCCCTCACTTGCCTATTATATCATAAAGCATAAAAAAAGATCCCTCTTGGCCAGAGGGATTTGCAAGACCATTGTTACTGTTCACGCGTTTGTTGAACCTCAAAGCCCGGGCACGCACAACCGTTAACCGTAAGCGATTTCTCGGAGAGTATGAGCGCACGGTTAACGGTTTTGCGTGCCGCTTGATGCGAAAGCATTAACGCGTGAACAGTAACAGACTATTAGTTTTAATGGGAATAATCGTTCAGTTTGGATTGCAATTCCACCAATTGGCTGTTCTTCTTTAAAAGCCGTCGTGCGTACTTGTTGTTATCCCGATGCAAACGGCGGTTTTCCCTTTCCAACCGCGCCAAAACACCCGTTTTCTCTTTTTCCAGTTTTTCCACCAGGTTCATCAGCACTCGCCTGCTTAAACGGAGCTGTTCCACCTTTTCCTCCAATTCCCTGACCCGGTACTGAAAAAACTTCAATTCTCCATGATGCTCCACCCGATCACCCCATGCAACTTATTACTAATAGCATATGCCGGGCGGCATTTAATTAGACGTGACGCCTAACCGTAAGCGATTTCCCGGCAAGCATGAGTGCACGGTTTACTCGAGGTTCGAAGTTCGAGGTTCGAGGTTCGAGACTATGCAATGTTTGTTAGTACCAATAGCCCAGGTGCGCAAAGCTATTAACCGTAAGCGATTTCTCGAAAGAGCATGAGCGCACGGTTAATAGCTTTGCGTACCGGCTCAATGCTGGCTAGTAGCTGGTAACCAGCCGGCGATTGCTGAGCGCCTGTTCACGCAGCCGGATTACCGTCTCATATGGACATACCGCCTGGCCCAAAGCGCCATGCCGGGCCACGCCGGCCCCGTGAAAATCGGAACCGCCGGTGGCAATCAGACCGTAACTGCCGCAAAGCTCACGGTAATGATGCTCCATTTCCTTGGTGTGTTCCGGGTGAGCGACCTCCACACCCTGCAGCCCCGCCTTGACTAAATCAAGCAGCAGCTCGTCTTTGCAGCTGATGCCCGGATGCGCCAGCACCGGCACTCCGCCGGCCTGAATGACAACCTTGATTATTTCTTCCGGCCTATATTTCAAGCGCGATACGTAAGCCGCCTTGCCAAAGCCGATATAGCGGTCAAAAGCTTCCGCTACACTGTTTATTTGACCTGCCGCCATCAGCGCCCGGGCGACATGGGGCCGGCCCACCGAAGCGGGACCGGCCTGGGCCAAAACATTTTCCAGGCTGATGTTTAACCCCAGCGCGCGTAATTTGCCGACCATTTCTTGAGCCCTGGCGGCCCGGGCATCTTTAAAGGCCTTGAGGTACCCCTGAAACACCGGTTCAGCCGGATTGGCATAATAACCCAAGATATGGGTCTCCACTCCGTCATAATCAGTACTCAATTCCACGCCGGCCAGCACTTCGATACCGGCTGTCGCCGCCGTCTCTTGGGCAGCGTTAACGCCCGCCATAGTATCGTGATCAGTAATGGCTACCGCCCGCAAACCGGCCAAAGCGGCCAGGCGAACAACTTCCGCCGGAGAGTTTTTGCCGTCCGAGGCATTGGTATGCACATGCAAATCAGCAAACATCGTCTTGATCACCCATACCCCTACGTCTTAAACGCTTATATAATTCAAGCCCCTCACTTCAGGACCCTTGTCAACAAACGCATCCAGTTGCCTCCCATTATATCAGAAACCTGTTCGTCACTGTAACCCCGGGCTAACAATTCCTCAGCCAGCCGGTATACACAACCGGCGTTTTCCAGGCCGGGCAAATAATCGTCCATACCGTCAAAATCAGAACCCAGCCCGATGCATTGGATCCCGAAACGGGAGGCAATATGGTCAATGTGTTCCAGCCAACTGTTTAAATCCGGTTTGACAGGATGCACAAAAGCCGGCACGAATGACAGGCCCAGCACGCCGCCTGTTTTAGCCAGGTGCTCAATTTGCGCGTCTGTCAAGTTGCGCCGGTGTTGGCACAGAGCGTGACAATTAGCGTGGGTAGCGGCAAAGGGCTGGCCTGCCGCCTCGGCCACATCCCAAAAGCCTTGGACGCTGAGATGGGAAACATCTACCAACATCCCCAGCCGGTTCATTTCACGGACTACGGCGCGGCCAAATTGGCTCAGCCCTCCGGCTGCGTCACCCTCGCCGACTCCGTCCCCCAACTCATTACGGCCATTCCAGGTTAAGGTAATCGAACGCACCCCCAACCGGTATAACATCCGCAGCACAGCCAGCTCCCCGGACAGCACTTCTCCGCCCTCCACCGCGAGAAGAGCGGCAATTTTCCCGGCCGCGGTAATTTTTCTAATTTCAGCGGCATTGAAAGCAACTGCAATAACCTCCTGATGTTTTTCCAGCAGCAGGTAAAAATCATCTATATATTGCAGACATTTTTTCAACGCCCAGTCTTTAAATTTAGGCGAGATAAAAGCGGCGAAAAACTGCACGTTAACACCCCCGGCAGCCAGCCGCGGCAGGTCCAGCTGTCCGTGGCCGGAATTTTGCCCGATGTCCCGGTTTTGCCCCGGAGCCGCCGTAAGCGTATCACAGTGGCCATCAACAATTAGTTGCAATCGAATATCCACTGCCCCAATCCTCTCCAAAATTAAAAACCCGTTTATTCCTTTATGGCAGAACAAACAGGCTTTTTCATTCAAACTAACTAAAATATCTTGCTGGAATATTTTACTAAAATGATATCTTTATGGGCGCTAGCGGGGTTCGACAATAAGCTTAATTGCTGTTCTTTCATCTCCGTCAATTATGATGTCAGTAAATGCCGGGATACAGATTAAATCCACTCCGCTTGGCGCCACAAACCCCCTGGCGATAGCCACCGCCTTTACAGCCTGGTTTAACGCACCAGCACCAATAGCCTGGATTTCACAGCAACCGCGCTCTCTCAGCACTCCCGCCAGTGCGCCGGCCACAGAATTTGGATTGGATTTTGCTGCAACTTTTAACACTTCCATATGGAACCTCCTCCTTAGCTGCAAAGACTCTTGCTACATTGTTTCATAAAAAGATATTCTGCGGCTCGTATAAAATTCCTTTCCCAAAATTAATTTTTTTTTAATATTTTTGAATCTTTTTAATATATGCGCCATTATTCACGACCATGCATCAATCGTTACTCATAATTTTGAATTCGTTTTATGTTCTTCGCCATCCCCGTTTGCATATCAATATCAATAATAACAGCATTAAATTGGTATAGTCCGGCGGCTACTTCAAATTTCCTGGGCATTTGGGTGATGAATTTTTCCACCACCGGTTCTTTTTTAACCCCGATGATCGAGTCCAGCGGGCCGGTCATGCCCAAGTCGGTAATATAAGCCGTGCCGCCGGGAAGCACCCGCTCGTCGGCGGTCTGCACATGGGTATGGGTACCGCATACCGCAGATACCCTGCCTTCCAGGTAATAGCCCATGGCAATTTTCTCAGAAGTAGCTTCGCCATGAAAATCCAGCAGTATAATATTGCTCCAGGCTAGTAAAACCGGGATTAATTCATCGGCTTTGCGAAAAGGGCAGTCCATATTGGGCATAAACACACGGCCGGACAAGTTAAATATCCCTACTTTAACACCCTCTTTGGTTGTATAGCGGCCAAAACCAGCGCCCGGCGCGCCGGGCGGATAATTAGCGGGCCGGATAATCCGCTCTTCTTTGTCAATCAGATTAAATACTTCTTTTTTATCCCACACATGATTACCCATGGTAATTACTTCCACGCCGGCCGCAAAAAGCTCATTGGCCACTTCCCTGGTGATACCGTTGCCCCCGGCCGCGTTTTCACCGTTGGCGATCGTCAGGTTTATTCTTTCATCGCGCACCAAGCCGGGAACATTCTCAAGTACCGCCCGTCGTCCCGGACGTCCCACCACATCGCCAATCATTAAAACTCTAATCTCCAAGCTCACAACCACCTATTTATTGCGGCTTTAACCGGTTAATTTAACTATTTATTGTACTATCTATTTATTGAAAACAAGCACCTTGCCCTCTTCTCGGAAAGCATACAGTTTTTTGCTGCCCACAGAACCCCGCACACTCTCAAGCATATGTTCGATAATCTCATCCTGGACGATCAGTTCTTCCTCAATCAGATGCTCTCCCGCATCGGCAATTAAATCCTTTTCCCAATACTGATAAAACACTTCCGCCACCAGATTTATTTCATCCAGAGCCAGTGTCTCCACATCCCGCTTAATTTCAATCACTGTTAAATCATTAAACACCTGATGGGTAACCTCAATCAGGGAGAGGTCTTTTTTCTCAAGAAAATTCAACGTTTGTATATGATCAAGGAGATACGTCTCAAACTGCCGCATCTCGTTTTCTTCCACAGCCCGGGCACAAATAAAGTCAAATTTCAACAAATGCTCTTCCGGGTCAAAATTGATTGCAGCCACCTGGGGGTATCTGACCAGAATGGAGATCAACAATCCCACGCTGTCGGTAACATCTTCCCCGCCTTTTAATTTTGCCTGCAATAAGCACACCTTCCTTCGTAACTGTTCAGTGTTTATTGGTATTCAAGGCCCAGGCACGCAAAACCGTTAACCGTAAGCGATTTCTCGGAGAGCATGAGCGCACGGTTAACGGTTTGGCGTGCCGCTCGATGCTGAACAGTAACGGTGAACAGTAACCTTCCTTCCGCTCAGGCATACATAATCAAGTCTAACTTCTTTGCCGGCACTTATATTCCTGCCGCTCGGATTGTCTTAATCAGTTAAAAATTTTTCCAGCCGGGAAATCTCGTTTTTCAATAGTTTAATTATTAGTCCCGGCCATAGATATAACCGGGATAGTTGCTTCAGGTAAATAAAATCAAAAAACGATCTCTTACTTAAAATATCCCGGTAAGAGATCGTTTATTTTCTTATTTAGCGTAATCCACCACCCGGGTTTCCCGAATGATCATGACCTTAATTTGTCCCGGATAGTCCAGTTCATTTTCGATTCTTTTAGCTATTTCTCTAACCAGCCTGACTGCGCCAAGGTCATCCACTTTATCCGGCTTGACCATAATTCTGATTTCCCGCCCAGCCTGGATGGCATATGATTTTTCCACACCTTCAAATGTTCCGGCAATCTCCTCAAGCTTCTGCAATCGTTTGATGTAAGCTTCAAGAGTTTCGCGTCTGGCGCCCGGACGAGCCGCTGATATGGCGTCCGCCGCCTGAACCAAACCGGCTACAATGGTTCTTGGTTCCTCGTCGCCATGGTGAGCGGCTATAGCGTGGATAACATCCTTGTTTTCCCTATATTTCTGAGCCAACTCCACCCCGATGGTTACGTGTGGTCCTTCCACCTCATGGTCTACTGCCTTACCAATATCGTGCAGCAATCCCGCCCGTTTGGCCAGCTGAATGTCCACCCCAAGTTCCGCCGCCATCAAACCGGATAAGTGAGCTACTTCAATAGAATGTTTGAGTACGTTTTGACCGTAACTGGTACGGTATTTAAGGCGGCCCAGTAAGTTAATCAATTCCGGATGCAGCCCATGCACGCCGGTATCAAATACCGCTTGTTCACCGGCTTCGCGAATTTGCTGCTCTACTTCCTTGCGGGCTTTTTCGACTATTTCCTCAATCCGGGCCGGATGGATGCGCCCGTCAACAATCAATTTTTCCAGAGCAATCCGGGCTGTTTCGCGGCGAATCGGGTCAAACCCGGACAATATTACCGCCTCCGGAGTATCGTCAATGATCAAATCTATTCCGGTGGCCGTCTCGAAGGCTCTGATGTTTCTACCCTCCCGACCGATAATCCGCCCTTTCATCTCGTCGTTAGGCAACGGAATAACCGCCACGGTAGTTTCGGCCACATGGTCTGCCGCACATCGCTGAATGGCCGAGGTAATTACCTCTCTGGCCCTTTTTTCGCCTTCTTCCTTGGCCTTGTTTTCAATTTCCTTAATTAAAATCGCTGCTTCATGCTGAATTTCCTTCTCCACATCAGAGAGGAGCAGTTGCCTTGCCTCTTCGGACGTCAACCCGGATACCCTTTCCAGTTCAGCTATCTGTCGGCTGCACAGGGAGGACAATTCTTCTTTAAGCTTTTCCACCTCGGCATCTTTGTGACTAAGTTGCTCTTCTTTCTTTTCGATACCTTCGGTTTTGCGGTCCAAGGATTCTTCTTTCTGAACCAGCCTGCGTTCAAGCCTTTGCAGTTCGTTTCTGCGCTCCTTGTTCTCCCTTTCCGCTTCGTTGCGCTGCTTGAGTATTTCCTCTTTGGCTTCCAGCACCGCTTCGCGTCTTTTTCGCTCGACTTCCTTGTTTGCTTCATCCAGCATACTTTTGGCTTGCAGCTCGGCGGAAGCAATTTTGCTTTCGGCAATCATTTTTCTGGCTAAAAAACCAACGCCAAAACCTAAAAAAGCTAAGACGACAGCAATGATTATTGTTATTATTAAACCAGGACCCAAATTTTCACCTCCTATACTCTCAAATTTAATTATTTGCGGTTGATTCAACAAAAAAAACACCGAGTGTCATTCTCGGTAAGAAAAAGAATCGGATCCTTAATATAGCTTGTCCGCCAACGGCTGGAAGAAAACATACACTCCCGCATTAATTACCGCATTAAACATCCGGCCGGATCAGCACGGGCATACATTTCCCTCATTGTGCAAAACAATATATTTTTTTAAACGTTAATTAAAAAAATATATATATAAACCGAAAGGTCGGCTGGTTCCAATTCTAATTTCTCCCGAATGTAATTTTACTTTTTTTCCGTAACCCTGTCAAGATATATCAAACCTGCCGCCTTCAACTATAGTACGGTATACTTTGTTAATAACCGACCGCCCGAAACCGCGCCGCAATAACAGACCCTCCAGACGCCGCCATTTGATTGCGGCGTCCGGTTTCATTTTAGCGTAAGCCAGGCGCAAAGCGGCCTCAAACTGACAGTCCTCATCATAATCACGCAACTCGCCGGCAATAATCTCGCGGTCCACACCTTTTTGCAGCAGTTCGGCCCACAGATATCTGCTTCCTACCGCTTTAGCCGCCAGACGGCTGGCAATCCACTCCCGGGCAAACTGCCGGTCGTCAAGCAAGTTCTGCTCCGCTAAAGAGGCTAAGACCGCCTCGATAACCGACGTCTCAAAACCGGCCTTGGCCAGCCTTGTTTGCAGTTCATGTACGGTTCGGGAACGGGAGGCCAGTAATTTGTAACATTTCTCCCTGGCTTTTTTTAAGGCGGCGTCCGGCATACTTACTCCACCTTAAGGCTGCTTTCCGGGCTGCTTTCAGCCGCGACCGGTGGCTTCGCATCTTCCTTAAATGGCAGCCCCCCCTGCCGGCGTACCTGATTTTCAATATCAGCGGCCAATTCTGGACGTTCCGTCAACAATTCCTTCACATTTTCCCGCCCCTGGCCCAGCCGCTCTTCCCCGTAGGAGTACCAGGCGCCGCTCTTGTTCACTATGCCCAAATCCACCGCCATGTCGACAATGCAGCCGACCCGGGAAATGCCGGTTCCGTACATGATATCAAAATCGGCTTGTTTAAAAGGAGGAGCGACCTTGTTTTTAACCACTTTGACCCTGGTCCGGTTGCCAATTATATCGCTGCCCTGCTTTAAACTCTCGATCCGCCGCACATCCAGCCGGACCGAACCGTAAAACTTGAGCGCCCGGCCCCCCGGAGTGGTTTCCGGATTGCCGAACATTACCCCCACTTTTTCTCTTAGCTGATTGATAAATATGGCCGTACAGCGGGACTTGCTAATCACACCGGTAAGCTTGCGCAAGGCCTGGGACATCAGCCTGGCCTGCAGTCCCACGTGGGCGTCCCCCATGTCGCCTTCGATTTCCGCCCGGGGCACCAAAGCCGCCACACTGTCAATAACCACGACGTCTATGGCGTTGCTGCGCACCAAATGCTCCGCAATCTCCAGCGCCTGTTCGCCGGTATCTGGCTGGGACACATACAATTCGTCTATATCCACGCCAATTCTGTTCGCATATGCCGCGTCCAAAGCATGTTCGGCATCGATAAAAGCTGCGGTGCCCCCGGCTTTCTGAGCTTGGGCAATAACATGCAGCGCCACCGTGGTCTTACCGGATGATTCCGGGCCAAAGATCTCCACTACCCGTCCCCGGGGCAAACCTCCCACCCCCAAGGCGATATCCAAAGACAGCGCCCCGGTAGGAATAACTTCTATATTTAGGTTAGCCGCCTCCGCGCCCAGCTTCATAATAGAACCCTTGCCAAACTGTTTTTCAATATGCGCAAGAGCATTTTCCAGTGCTTTTTCTTTTTCCTGTATTTTTTCCTGCATTAATCAAACCCCCCAATCAAAACATATGTTCGATATTGATTTTAACCTTATTTCCTGTTTGTGTCAATACTTTTATTTGCTCCGGCGGCAGATAAAAAACGACGCGCCATATGCAAAGCGGTATTGGCCGCCCCGGCGCGCACCCCGCCCCGCTGTCCGGGGAAAATATGGCCCTTGCACCATACCCGGTCGCCGGCAGCCAACGCGATAAAAACAAGGCCCACCGGCTTGCCGGGCGTGGCGCCGTCCGGACCGGCGATACCGGTGACGCCCAACCCGAGGGACGCGCCGGTAACCCGGCAAATCCCTTCGGCCATAGCCCTGGCGGTTTGCTCGCTGACGGCCCCGTAACTGTCCAGCACCTGAGCCGGGACGCCCAGCAGGTTGATCTTCATCTCGTTGCTGTAAGAAACAACCCCGCCCACAAAGTAGCGCGAACTGCCGGGCAAGTCGGTCAGCCATTTCATAATCAGGCCCCCGGTACAGGACTCGGCCGCCGCCATGGTCAGCCCGCGTTTGGTAAGCAGTGCCGCCACTGTTTCATTGAGCTGTTCATCGTCCCGGGCAAACACATAATCATCCAAAGCAGCCGTAATCCGCTCCGCCGTTTCTTCAACCGCCAGTGCAGCATCGGACTTACTGCCGGCGCTCACTGCCAGCTGCACATGCACCGCACCGGGCACGGTCACATATGAGACAGTACAATCAATCGGCATTGATATTTCCTGTAACCGCTCCCGGACCTGGGATTCGGACAGACCGGTCAGCTTAAGGATCGTCGAATGAATCGCCATTTTTCCCCACCTTATCTTGTTTAGTTTTGCTCATTCTGCCTTTCAGGCCTGATGACATTGAGATAGTAATTAGGTAAATGGTTCATAATAGTTTTCCCACACAGTTGTATTCGGGGTAGATGAGCTGCACTTGGGAGACCAGAAAGCTCATTAGATCTCTGTTCAGATAGTTATCCCGATCAAGAGGTGTGAAGCTAAGAAGCATTGTTTTTTTGCCGTCTGCCGGCCGGATTTCGTCTTTGATAAATGGGTTCATTTCGTAGCTTTCGCCTGGTATTGTGCCCTCAATCAGTTGGAGTGAGTCAAAAGCCAGGTATGCCGCGGCTGAAAAAGAGTTGAACAGGCGCATTAGCTCCAGTTTTGTTTTTACCACCGCCCCGTAATAGGCGAGCAGGCGGCCCGCAAAGCTGTCCGTCTGTACATTGGACATCAGAGGGTAAGGATGTTGTTCGGTGACCAGGTCATGTTTTTTAATAATGACGTAGAGATCCCATTCTAAACCCTGTTCTACCGGAGAAGTGACAATAATGTTGTCTTCTTCCCGCCGGACGGCTTGGATGTCCGCGGTATCCCGGTCTACCAGGTAGCCGTTGCCCAAGCCAAGTTTGCTTAAATTAAATTTGTGGTCATAGTTAGTTTTGTCCCGGGCCGGCAGGGCAAATTTATCTCCCCGCACTTGGTATCTGGTTATGTTCCAGACGGGAATCAGGTTAGGTCGTATTTTGTCTTCATTTTCGGCAAAGGAGACTTGAATTTCTACCGGTTCATCAGCATTGCTATTATCACTTTGTTCCATGTCTTCCATTTTGATGAGGCAGACATCGAAAAATTTGTATATGTAGGGTGCATTGATTGTAACCCAAGGAACTTGATTGGCCAGAAATATCTGATATAATTTCTCCACGCAGTCGATATAGCGCCGGGATTCTTTTAATTTAAAGCCGGCTGCTATGTTTCCCTGGCCGGTTTTAATCAGGCCGGGATAAATCCGGTTGTTTTCGGCTTGTTGTTTATAGAGCAGGTAGTCACCGGCATAAAATACGGAATAAAGGCAGCATTCTTGATTTTGCACCAGGTTACGTTGAATTTCCGGTAAGGTGATTGCAGGCAGTCTGGTGTCGCCGTCAAGCATGGGCCGCAGGTATGGATGGCTGCCGTCACTCCGGCCCCGCTCCAATAGGGTTGTATAGATGTCATATTGCTTTCTGGGCAGAGGCAGTTCTTCTCTGACCCGCTGTTCTAATTGAGCGTATTTTTCTTCGCCGGCTGCGTACAGAGGCAGGAAAACATCATTCATTATTTCCTGCAGGATCCTTTTATCTTCCGGATTATGCATTTCGTTTAGCTTCCTTATAACGTAGTCTTTCATACGGAAGTCTTTCATGCGCCAATCCCTCTTTATAAGCCGCTTTACTTTACCTGAGCCGATATGATCAATATTTATTGCTCACTTGCTTGAGTACTCGCTTGAGCATCATTTGGCATGTCTGGTTGAACACTTGGCGGAGTTCCCGTCAAGTAAGAGTCAATAATGTCTATTTTGGACCGGACAGCGGATAACTTTGTTATCTCGTTTAAGCTGGCGTAAATTCCCCGGGCTAAAAGATATTGTTTTTTTGCTTCCGCATAAGCCCCGCTGTCCCGGTACCGATCTCCGGCACTCATATATTCACCGGCCTGCACTAGCAGGGCTTCTTTCTCCTGTTGTTCCTGGTCTATTGAGTTTATTTCCTGGGTAATTAGCAAGACGAGCTGATCATTTTGCAGGGCGGTATACTTTTCTTTAGCCATGCTGTAGTACATCTTAGCGTTAACCAAGTCGCCCTGCTGATAAGCTTTTTCTCCCTGGGCAACCAGGTCGGCAGCCACAAGCTTTTGAGCCTCTTCCTTGTCTTGAGCAGCTTGCTGCTGCTGTTTTTCATGCATGGCGTTTAAAGCGTCAAGGGCTTGTTTGCGCCCCTGGTCGTCATTAATCTGAGTGGCTAAATCACGGGCGCTTATATATTTTTCTTCAGCCCGCGGGAAATCGCCTTTATCCGTTAAAATATTCCCTAACCCGAGTTTCGCAGTTATGAACATTCATACGAGAAAAGTGGCTTAAAATAAGGCTTTTCGAGATAGGTTGCGTATTATACAAAATTATTGATACG
>WQUS01000222.1 GCA_009781965.1 Bacillota bacterium
TTGGGGTTGCAGCAGGGCCAGCCGGCGAGCGGACAGCTGCCGCCGGGGATGCTCGGCAGCGAATTGGACCGGCCTCCCGCCTATGACCCAACTGAAGCAAAGCAGCTGCTGCATGACGCCGGCGAGCAAAAGGGCCTGTCTTTTACCTTAATTACCTACACCGATCCCCGTCCCTATACCCCCGGCGGCGGGCAGACCTTGGCCGAAGCCCTGGCCAGCTCGGCGGCCCGGGCCGGCATTACCGTCCAGGTTAAAGCTTACCCTTGGGCACAGTTCAAAGAAGCGCTGCAGCGGCGGGAAGGAGACGCTTTCCTTTACGGCTGGATTAGCGATAACGGTGACCCGGATAATTTTTTGTATACCCTGCTGGCGCCGGACCAAATAGCTCAAGGTCAAAATATTACCCGCTACAATAACAACGAGTTGGAAACAATTCTGCTTGACGCCAGAAAGACTACGGATCAGCAAAGGCGCCGTGACCTGTACGGTCAGGCCCTGGCAATACTGGAGCAGGACACGCCCTGGGTAGTGTTGGGCCACAGTCTTGATTATGCCGCCACCGCCCCCGGTATAAGCGGTTTTGTACTTAATCCAGCCGGTTGGCACACCTTCGGCGCTGTCAAAAAAATGCCATGAAATGGCACTTATATAACCTTCCATACAGCGCATAATAGATGTGGGTATAAAAACAAAACAATGCCAAGGGGGTTACTTTATGGATCCGGTCTATCAGCTGCAACAGCAAATCCAAAGACTACGCCAGGAGATCAATAATATCTCTCAGATGACCTCCCAACTGCAGCAGTTTGAGCAAAGCAACGCGGCGCAACTGCAGCAAATGCACCAGCATGAAATAAACACCAGTCAGCAGCTCCAGCGTATTCAACAAGCATGCAGCCAAATCAACAGCGATTTAAACCTGGTCAGCGGCGCAGCCCAGCAGGCCGGTCAAAGCATGAGTCAAGGCATGAGCCAATTGGGCACTGCTTATGCCGGCGGCTACGGTCAGCAGCAGACCGGGCAAACCGGTATGTGGCCGACACAACAACATTACCAAACGAATCAGACTTCATTTAATCCTTTGCAGCAGCGCTTTACCGGCAGTTACGGTTGGAGCACCCAACATTCGCCGTCTGCTGGTGGGTTCGCCCAAACCTATGCCACTCCCGCCATGAGCAGCTGGAGTCACTCGGCGCCAGGTCAGTTCAGCAGCCAGCAAAACACCAGCCAGAGCTTTGCCCAAAATCAATTGCTTAGCCAGCAAGCGCCGCAAGCCATGCACGATCGGATGAACCAGAGCATGTCCGGTCAGGCCAGCCAGTTCGGGCTGTCAAGCCACAGCTCCATGTATTAACGGGAGCGTAAGCGGCTGAAAAAGAGGCCTCGCCAGGGGCCTCTTTTTTTGCAAAAAAACAGATATATAGACATTAATTTCTCTTAACATTATATAACAATTATATTATAATATGGTAAGCAAAGATCCAGCGGTGGAGGTGAAAAAATGACGACCAAAACCATTAGAGACGGAAGTTCTTTCAACAAACACGAAGTTGAGGAAGTGCTGATGGAGTTCTCCTCCTTCAAAGACCGGGTATACAAAAAATTCAAAGTCCTGGCCAATGAGCTGGAGGGCAAGCCCAATGAACATGAGTTATGGGTCAACCTATATTCAATTTCCACTGACTATGCGGATGAGTTGGTTACCAAGCGGCAAAGACAACAAGAAAACCTCCAAAAAATCTCTTAATTGAGACTGCCGGCCGGATTCAGCTATTAAAGCCTAATAAAGCTCCGGCGGCTTTTTTTTGTTTACTTTAACCTCGGCTATGGAATCAGGCCGAGGTGCCTGGCCTTGACGATGGCGTCCAACACGTTGTTTACCGCCAGCTTGCGGTAGGCAATTTTTGTATGCGTCCGGACTGTGTTCAGGCTGAGACCGGTAATAGCTATAATCTCAGCGTTCTTGTAGCCCTTTGATAAAAGCTCCAGCACAAGAGTTTGCCGTGGCGACAACTTGAGCGCCGCCAGGGTTAAATTGTGGGTTAAACCTTTGAAATGTTTGGATTGCTCGTAAGCCGTCAGGTACACTTCTTTAGTAAACCGATACAGCTCTTCATCTGTATCCGTTGCTTGATCCTGTTTCCTGAGCACAGCCGTAAGAATTGGCAGCACGGCTTTGCCCTCGTTGGCCACAATGCGGATAAACCCATAAGGCTGCAAAGTGCCGAGCAGGCGGTGCGCTCTGTCGCGGGCCTCTTTTTTCTGTCCCCGGTGCCAATCAATGATTGCCAGCAGTATGTCAGCCTCGGCTACGTCCAACAGTCTGTCGAAGGTTTCTCCCAAGGCTTTGATTTGATGCAGCGCCTCCAAGGCTTGCTCTTTTTGCCCTAAAACAATATAGGCGCGCGCCGTGGTGAGGTTTTGATAAATTTTATACAGGCAGCCAAATTCGGCATTGCCGACAAAATAATTATCCAGCCAGTCCTTGGCGGCGTCTTTGTCGCTTTCCCATAACTGCATTCTTGTTGCATAGGCAGTGAAATTTTTATTGTAATATAATGCTCCCCGGCTGGTAAAATATTCTTTGGCCAGGGTTTTGTAACGTTCGTATTCCCGCTTATTGTCTTTTAACAACGCTATTTCCGCTAACATGATGTAGGTGGCCCAACCAAGGTCGAAGCTTATTTTTTCATGCAACAGGTTCTCCGCGGCAAGCAACAACTTTTGCGCTTCGTCAAGCCTGTTCTGTTCCATATTCAGACCTGCTTCAATACCTAAAAATATGATTTCGCAGTCAAATTTCAATAAAGGCCTGAGAGTTTCGGTCTGCAGTGATGCTCTTAATTTAGCGTCTGTAAACTCGTAAAAATCCCGGGCGCTGCGGTGCAAAAAAGGCATTTGCATCGCGATTGCGTTAACTTGATCAATTTCGTTGCGATAAGTTACCGGCGGCGCGGTCTGAAGATAGCGCCTGAGTTTGTCAAAACTGACTCTGTGGTCCAGAATAACGGCGGATAAGATTCTTTCGTAAAATTCCGGAAAATTATTGGCAATTACCGGCAGCAAACTGTAAATTTTATCCCAGTAATAGGCAAAACACGGCTGGTTTCCGGTCAGATAAGCCAGGTACATTTTCTGAAAGTAAAGCACGGGGATATGCTCGCAAACTGTTTCCGGCAGCTGATCTTGTTCGATAGCGTTCGCTTGCTCAATATATTCATCCAAAGACAGATTTTTGCATTTTGAAACTGCTTGCACCGCTTTAGTGATGGTTTGCAAATCGTTGCTTTTAACGGCATAACGGCGCGCTGTCAGCACCTCGTTTTGATTAAGGTAGTATTCCGCGGCCAGTTTATAGCCGGCGGACAAATCAATAGAACTCTCCGTGCTCTTCTGACGTAAAAATTTTAGAAACAAACTATGGTAACGGTATTCCCGGCCCAAACGGGATAGATTGATATTCCCCCGGATAAGCGTATCCAACGTTGCGGAGCAGTCGGGGTTTTGGGTCAAGAGCGCGCATAGCTCGGTGGTAAAACTGTCTACAATGGAGGTTCGCATGAGAAAGTCCCGGGTGGCTTGGTTAAAGTTGTTCCAAACATTCTGGGCAAAGAATTCCGCGTAAGAAAGTTTATGTTTTTCATTGCCCAGCTTAATGCTGTCATTGATGACCAAGGCGTTCAGGATAATAGGCCAGCCGTCCGTATAAGCGTATATGTCGCCGGCGTCTTTTTTGCTGATATATCTTCCGTAACTGGCATAATAGCCGCGTATTTCTTCCGGGGCAAATGCAAGTTCCGGGCTGCCGATCAAGGCCATTTTGTCGTTTTCGGTCAAAATACGCATCATCGGTTCAGGCAATGGTACCCGGCTTAGGATTAGTATGTTAATTGACGAGGGTAACCTTTTTAATACATAGGGCAATGAGTTGATGACGCCCTCATTCGTAACGGTATGGAAGTCGTCTAGTATAAGCGTGAGCCTCTCCGGGGGCCAGGAAAACATTGATAAAAACTCGATGGTGCTTTCAACCGGCGATGTGGCGAAGAAGCGGCTGCCCAAAAAATGGATTATCTCGCGGTCCTGGCAAGTGGCAGCGAGAAGTGAATGGCATAATGACCGGTAAAACAAAGAGGGTACATTATCGTATTTGTCAAGTGTAATCCAGGCCGGGGTATACTTGACTTTCTTCAGCCATAATAAAGCGGAGATGGTTTTTCCATAGCCGGCCGGCGCCTGGACGAAAATATATTTTCTTTCGGCGCATTGGTTAAATAAATGGAGCAGTTTCTCTCGGGGCGCACATATTTTAGGCAGGGAGACGGGCAATTCAGGATTTGAAGCCATTGCCGGTTTTGCTGCTCCAGAACCTGCCGCTGCCTGTCGCATAACATTCTCCATCCCATGTTTCCTCCTAAAGGGCAAAAT
>WQUS01000223.1 GCA_009781965.1 Bacillota bacterium
CTTTGGCATCCCCTAGCTACGCTGGAAAGTATTCGAAAGGAAGCTGTCATGCTACGCCAGGCTGGTTTTTTCAATGCCAAAATCTGCTTATCGAAACTGATCCTGTTCCCGGGGTGCGCATTGCAAAAAGAAGCGGGAAACAAACATTTTTCCATGCCGCTGGAACACTATTATGAAGCAGTCGAAGCTGCCGTTGCGCCGCTGTATGACGCTTGGCTGGCGGGCGCTCTGGATATTCCACTGCTGTATTGTTTGGCGCATCTTGAGCCGGGCAGCAATGCTTCAGCCAGGATCTTAAAAATTGAACAAGGATTGGAACGGATCAACGAACTTGCTTTTCAAGTACTGCTGGATCAGCAAAGCATTGCCGCCGCCGAAATTGAGCAAACAGCAGCCGCCGTGAAGGAGCGATTCCATGAGATTAGCTGTGCCTTTGTCCGCTCCCGGTGAAGGGCGGCTGCTTTTTGCAGCGGGAGCGGCGGAATTTTACTGCGGTTTGCAGACAGATGAATGGCAGGCCGGTTTCGGGAACCATGACAGTATCTCCCGCCGTCAAGGCCGGGCAAACTTGTCCACTTATGACGAATTGCATAAACTGCTTTTAGAAACTGCTTCCTTGGGCGCGCCGTTATTTCTTACCTTAAACGGCAGTTATACTCAAGAACAGTTGCCCCTGGTGCTGGAAACGGCGGAAATATATCAGGAAATGGGCGGCGCCGGGGTGATGATTACCGACATTGCCCTGCTTATTTTACTGCAAAAAAGGCATAGCAAACTAAAGCGGGCGTTATCCCTGCTGGCGGCGGTAAGCAGCTGTTCCGCATTGGAGTT
Source organism: Bacillota bacterium (assembly GCA_009781965.1). Classification (GTDB taxonomy): domain Bacteria; phylum Bacillota; class Desulfotomaculia; order Desulfotomaculales; family Desulfallaceae; genus BRH-c8a. The sequence goes on from WQUS01000223.1 coordinate 832, forward strand.
TTATCTGGATTTAGGAATAGAGCGGGTGGTATTCCCACGGTTTATGTCCCCGGCGCAAATGGGCTTAATAATGAAGCGCTATCCGCATATTGAAGCGGAGGCGATCGTTTGGCTGGATAAATGCCGGTTTATTGACGGCTATTGCCGTTTTTTGCATCCTGTTGGTTACCGGGACTGCACCGGGCTAAAAAACGAACCGCCGCAAGGCTGTTTATATGTCTACGACACCCAATACGGACTGCCCGCTTGCTTTGAGTTGCTGGGGGAACCGCCGCCTTTGCCGGCTTGCGCCGCCTGTCATCTGGAAGCGTTAGAGCAAGCCGGGGTAAAAATTTTCAAATTGGGTGGTCGAGGACGCGAGATGGAGATACGTTTATCCGGCGTCCGCTTTTTAACGGCGGCAAAGGGCAAAACCAACGGAACAGAAATCAGGGAGTTATACCGCCAATCATTTGGCGCTCCCTGTAATGCTGAAATCTGTTATTACGGTTAGAGGAGTTTTGGTATGGAACGCTGTTGTTGGATAGAGCCGGGAGAGGAAGTACCTGTAAATAGGTTCGGCAAAAGGTGGGACAGAATATTTATGGGCAGCGAAGTTTGCGGTAATTTTCTGTCGTCCGGAGATTTTCTTAATGCCTTCAACGCCTACATTTGGGCGGGACATCAAGTGGGGATTATTGCTCCTTATCTGACTCCGAAACGGGAAATTAGCTTTATCACCTGGCTGGAAAATCTAAGCAACAGGACAGAAATTGTAGTGAATGATGTCGGGGCCTTTAGGCTGGTACAAAAAAGCAAGCATATCCCCATTCCGGGCCGTTTGTTAATGCGCCAAAATACCGACCCGGTGATCCCCTCGTTTTTTCAAAGTCAGCCTGACCGCGATGTTTATGACGGTGCTGATTATGTGCGTTTAAAGCATTCTAAGCCGTCCCAGGCGTTAACCGTTCATTTACAGAATTCGCCTGTGTTTTCACCGGAAGCTTCCGCTTTGTTTTTGGCAGACCGGGAGGAAATAACGGTGATGATGGATCAATTGCCTCAGGGATTGCCGGCGGAGATCCCTCGGCAATACCGGGTAATGTTAAACACGGATAATATTCTGGTTACCGTTTTGCCCTGCCGCTCTTGTGCTGATTGTCCGCAAGAGGAAATGCTATTGGGGCGGGTGCGGACAAATATACCGATCTACCGCAAGAGAAACGCCTGCTATTATAAATTAGCAGATGTGTTAAAGGGAAACGATAACCTGATCATTCCTCCGTATGTAGTGCGGCAGATTGGGCCTTTGCAATGACGGTTTGTTTTTAACGATCTCAATAAGGAGCGAAAATATGGCCGCAGCGTTGGTGGCAAATAATATTGGCGTTGCCGGTCCTGTTTTACAGGACGGTTTAATAATCAGACCGCAGTTCACCGTTGATTTGGCGACAATGTCAATTTACTCATCAGGAGCGGATGTGTTCTATCAGGGGACCAAAGTGTTCTCGGTCAATGAAACAGGCCGGCAGCTGTTAAGTTTGGCTGACGGAACATTAAGCATTGCCGAAATGGTCCGGGAACTTCATCTGGAAGAAAATGACTCGGAAGCGGCCATGTTCTTTGTGACCCTGGGTCAGTCCGGTTTCTTAAAAAACAGGATCGAAATAGAAATTTATGCAACCAAAGATTTTAAGGAAGGTCTATGAAAGCAGATCGTTTTTTGCGGTCATGGTATAATTTGCATAAATGCGTCAAGCTCCGGAGGCTGTGATGAATGAGTAAAACAACGAACCGTTTAAGCCCTCCGGCGTTTCCTGATTCGGTGGTGGAACGGCCGGAGGTAAACAGGGCGATCGACGATGCGATGAAAAAGAACGTTGTATTTATGCACGCGCCCGCGGGATTCGGGAAGACCATTGCCATGAGCATGTGGCTGTCGGCAAGGAAGTTGCCCGCCGCCTGGATTCCCTTGACCGTCTATGACGACGAGTCCGCTGTTTTTTACCGTTACCTCCTGATTGCCTTGGCCGGGTTTGACAGCGGCGCGGCTGAAGCCGCCAAAGCGGCCCTCGACAACCCCCAATTTTCCGCCGCGCCCTTTGAGTATTTCTTCCGGGCCCTTTCGTCCCTTTCCGGCGAAAACAGCGGCGGAATCATTGTCATGGATGATTTCCACCTGATCCAAAACCCCGCCATATTAGAAACCCTGCCTTTGGCGGTCAGAAAACTGTCGCAGGACTATAAGCTGGTCCTGCTCAGCCGGCTGAACCCGCCCGAGTCTTTTGCCGATCTGGTGCTGAAAGACCAGATTGGCGGGCTCAGCGAAAACATCTTACGGTTTACCGAAAAACAGATCGTGAAACTTTATAAAAAATTTGGTATTGCTCTGAGCCGGAATGAAGCGGCCGAGATTGAGGCAAAAACCGCCGGCTGGGCGTTGGGTCTGGGCGCTGAACTACTCTCCGTAAAAGTCGGCGGAACCGAAAGCTTTTTCAGTCATGCCGCGGGAGAAAAGTATATCAACGGCTATTTAAGAAGAGAGGTTTGGGACAAATGGGACGCCGGCACGCAGGAGTTTTTGCTGCGGACCTCCATCTTGGAAGATTTAACACCCGCACTATGCGACCGGTTATGCAACTGTGACAGTGAAAATCTTCTGAGCCGATTGATGCGGGACAGCGGTTTGACTGTCCGGATGCCCGACGGTTCTTTCCGCTACCACCACATTTTGCGTGACTTCCTGCGGCAGATGGTTCAGGAACAGGCACTCGACCTGTCCGGCTGCTACATTGCGTCGGCGGACTATATGCTTGCGATAGGCAAGTTTCATGCGGCCTTGGATTATTATATGAAAAGCGAGGATAACGACGCTATTATCCGTTTCTTAACGCTAATTGTGGATTATGGGGCAACTGCGGGTGGCGTCGAGGAATATATTAATTCCATAACAAATTCCCTAATCAATAAGCTGCCGGCCGAAATCCTTGAGAATAGCCCTCAGGTGTTGGCGCCGTACGCTTGGGCCAGTTTGATGAACGGCAACATCGAACGCTTCCAATATTGGCTGGCCAAACTGCTGGCATATTTTGATGATGATAAGAAAGGCATTGACCCTAAGATTCTGGCAGCGATCATGCTTTTACAATTTCCCAACCCGTTCATCAGCCTCCGCGGTATTCTGGAATATGCTTCCGTTAAGCTGGATCCGGCGATTTATGAAAATCTCCCTTCGCCGAGCATCACCTATAACTTTCCTTTTTTTCACCGGGGGCACCGGGACTACTCCGACTTTACGGACGAATGGGAAGAGCTCGTGCCTAAGTATATAACCGCGTTCAAAGGGATGACGAATGGCGCCATAGCCCTTAATATGGACGGGGTGGTGAGCGGTCTGTTCTATGAACAGAACAAGCTGCCCCAGGCAAAGGAGAAGGCTATTGAGCTGTTAAACCGGCTGGACGAAAGCTCGCACCCGGAGCTTTGGTTTGCCGCGCAGATGCACCTTGCGGCCGTCGCCTTTGCGGAAGCTGACGAAGAAAGCGCATGGAGCATCGTGGATGAGGCGCGGTCCCTTATCGAGTGCAGAGGCTTATATCTCCTGAAAAACTTCAACGCCTTGATCACCAAATACCGGCTTTGTAAAGGTGACTGTGACGCTGCCAGGGAATGGCTTTCCCGTTACGCGGCAGGCGAAAGCGGCCAGGTGAAATTCTATCAGCTTTATCAGATACTTGCCACCATCCGCGCCAGAATCGCCCTTGGTCAGTTTACCGCCGCCTTAGTCCTGCTGGCGAAGCTTGAAAAACTGGTCACCGACTACCGCAGGCCCCTTGACCGGATGGAAATACACATTCTCCGGGCGCTTGTTTTCTGGCATGATCACCATCGGGAGGACGCTGTCGCAAGTATGGAAAAGGCGGTGTTTTTGGCTCAGCCTTACGGTTTCACAAGGATATTCGCCGACGAGGGCGCGGCTGTGCTTCCCATACTGCAAAAGCTGTCCAACCGCTTGTCGCGCAAACAGGAACAGTCGGATACTTCGGTCTTTGTGCGTACTATTCTGCTGGCGGCAAATGAAAGCGCCAAAACATATCCGGGGCTTACCGGCGGACTTGCCGACAGGCCCGGTGGAAAACCGGTCAGGCTGTCCAAGCAGCAGATGCGCATGTTGCTGTTTCTGGCTGCCGGAAAAAACAACCGCCAGATTAGCGAGGAAACCGGATTGAATCTGAACACGGTCAAAGCGCATTTATTTAAACTGTATGAAAAACTTGAGGTCAACAGCGCGACTGAAGCGGTGCTTAAATCATATCGGCTGGGTATTCTGGAATAGGTTTTTATTTAGGAGCTGCCGCATTTGCCGAACCGGTTTCCGGTCGGACTGCGAACAGTAACCAAAAAGATAAATAAAAGCGCCGTTCAGAACCTCAAAATTGACATTTGGTTAAAATTGTCGTATAACTTTACTAATAACCGGTATCAATAATTTAATTTACCATCTAAGAAAAGGAGAGATTCCCATGGCGAATTTGAAAGGCAGCAAGACTGAGAAAAACCTGCTGGAGGCGTTTTCCGGCGAGAGCCAAGCCCGGAATAAGTATACATACTTTGCCTCCAAAGCAAAAAATGAGGGCTATGAGCAAATTGCCGGCATTTTCGAGGAGACAGCCGGCAACGAAAAAGAACACGCGAAAATATGGTTCAAACTGTTAAATGGCGGCGATGTTCCTTCGACGCTCGACAACCTGAAAGAGGCTGCCGGCGGCGAACACTATGAGTGGACTGAGATGTACAAACGCATGGCCGACGAAGCGCGGGAGGAAGGTTTCAAAGATATCGCCTATTTGTTTGACTCGGTGGCTAAAATCGAGAAAGCCCATGAAGAGCGCTATCTGAAACTGCTGCAAAACGTCGAGTCAGGCGCCGTCTTTGCCAAGCAGGAAAAGACCGTTTGGATTTGCCGTAACTGCGGCCATATTGTGGACAATGACAAAGCGCCGCTAAAATGCCCTGTGTGCGACCATCCGCAAGCCTACTTTGAATTACGGGTGATCAACTACTAAGATATTAAGCTGAAGACCGGTCAACTACTGCCAAGCGCGCTTTAGGGATCTGCATGAGCGCGCTTTCCTTGTTGGTTTTTTGTTTGTTGCTTCCCGGTTTCTTCCGGGCGGCGGGAAAGTTCCTCTTTTCAACGGCGGAGCATCTTCCCGCTTGTTTTTTGCGCGGCAGGTGCGCGGCAGGATAAAGGAGATGGTTTTATGCCGGGTAAGCTTTTGAAAGGTGAGCGAAAGAAACCGTTCCTGCTCAGGAAGATCCGGTTGCTGACCTTGACGTTAGTGATGGCCTTCGGGATGTTGACGCTGCTGGGCCTGGCCTCCTGCGCCGCCAAGCCGGTCAGCGCTCCGTCAGCTATGCCCGCGGACTTAGTGGTGAATGTGGGCGCGAACACGGCGCAGATGAACTTCAATTGGTATTCGGACGCCGCCGATACCGCCAATGGCGCTCCGGCGGTGACAGTCAAGGGCTTGGGTACTTTCAAAGGCGCCCGGGGCGCGGCGGCCGGCGGCAAGAACTGGAACAAAGTCACTGTGACCGATTTAGCCCCCGGCGCTACTTACAATTTCCAAGTTTCCGGCAACGGAACAAATTACAGCCAAACTGAGCGCTTTACCGCTACCGGCGGCGGCGACTTCACCTTTGCGGCGGTAGGCGACCCGCAGCTGGGCGCTTCCGGTTCTCTGGACAATGATATTGCTGGCTGGACTGCCACAGTCAAAGAAATTATGGACCAAGGGGCGAGCTTTATTGCCGGCACGGGGGATCAGATCAATGACTCCTCCCAGGGCGCCAACAGCGTTACCAGGAAGGAGAACCAATACGCCGGTCTTTTTGCCGGTCTGAACCGGAGCGGGAAGCATATGGCTTTTGCTCCGGCGATGGGCAACCACGAAGGGGGCGGCTCCGGTCCCGCCGGACCAGGGCGGGAACTCTACGGCTGGCATTACAATGTACCAAACGATGCCGGCCAGCCGGTAAACGGTTTTCAGCTTAACGATTACTATTACCGGCAGAACAATGTGCTGTTTGTGGTGCTGGACACCGCCCCCAACCTGGCTGACGCCGCCGGCGCGAAGCCTTACATCGCCGCTTTTGACAGGGAGCTGGCGGCGGCTGCTAAGGATTGCGCGGGGCAATTCAATTGGCTGGTTGTCCAGACGCACAAGAGCCGGATGAGCAACGCGAACCACTGGAACGCTAAAGACATCAACGCTTACTCGCTGGGCGGCTTTGAAGATCTGATGACCAAGTATCAGGTGGATTTGGTTTTGACCGGCCACGACCACAGTTACGTCCGTACCTACCCGCTGAAGAGTAGCGGAGGTCCGTTGGTAAACAATGGCGTGACCATTGATTGGCAGAACAAAGGCGATGAGTTGGTCAACCCCAATGGCACGGTGTACATGGTTCTGGACTCTGCCAGCGGCAGTAAGTTCTATGCGCCGCGGCACACTCCGAAGTTCACTTCTAAAGTGGAATACCAGAGCAATATACCGGAATACACGATTATTAAGGTCACTGCCGCTAAGCTGTCCATTACGACCTATGAAACTGGCAGTGGCAAAACCGTCGATCATTTTTCCATTGCCAAGGGCCTGTAACCGGTAGGCCAGGTCAGGTTCTGGCGCTGCGGCCAGTTCAGTGTTTGTTGAAACTCAAATTCACTTAAAACAGAGAATAACAGAGATAAGCGAGCCGTTTGGCTCGCTTATCTCTGTTATTGGTGTAAACATTAAGATTCGATTGTGGAGGCGACACCCAGATTCGAACTGGGGATAAAGGATTTGCAGTCCTCTGCCTTACCACTTGGCTATGTCGCCACATAAAATGGAGCGGAAGACGGGATTCGAACCCGCGACCCTCGCCTTGGCAAGGCGATGCTCTACCACTGAGCTACTTCCGCACATCATGCTGTTTTTGGTGCCACGGGACGGAATCGAACCGCCGACACGAGGATTTTCAGTCCTCTGCTCTACCGACTGAGCTACCGTGGCATATTGGCGGAGCTGACGGGAATCGAACCCGCGATCTCCGGCTTGACAGGCCGGCATGTTAGACCGCTACACCACAGCTCCGCAAACACAAACCTACTGCAACTGGATCCCTACTGTAACTATATCCAGCGTTGGGTGATTTAAGCGTCTCGCCAGCCGCTGACAATCTCTAGTATACAAAATTTCAGTGTTCATGTCAAATGAAATTTCTGTATTATAGCCTGGTTTTCAGTAGATTTTTTAGGGTTTTTTTTAGCCTTTCAGCAAGGCCTGGACAAATGGCTGCAGCACAAAGGCGCTTTTGTGGATTTCCGGCGAGTACCATTTGGTATCCAGGCCGGGCAGTTTATCCGTGTCCACCGCCAGCGGGTCATGCTTTTTGGATCCCATGGTAAAGGCCCAGTAGCCACCGGGGTAGGTGGGCACCACCGCCTGGAAAAGGCGCATAATGGGGAAAATACCGCTTACGGAAGCAGTCACCTCTTTGATCACCTCGGCGAAGAAAAACGGGGTTTCGGTTTGGGCCACGAACAACCCGTCCTCGGTCAGCGCCGCAAAAACATCCCGGTAAAAATCCTTGCCGAATAATCCGACCGCCGGTCCGACCGGGTCGGTGGAATCAACGATAATCATATCATAGGTATTTTTGTGTTCCTTCACATGCTTAATGCCGTCCGCCACCAGGATTTCCACCCGGGGATCGGTAAAACCGCAGCTCAATTCGGGGAAATATTTTTTGGCCACATCAATGACCATCTGGTCGATTTCCACGTGCACGATCTTTTCCACGCCTTGGTGCTTGACAATTTCCCGCACCGCGCCGCCGTCCCCGCCGCCGATAATGAGAACCTTTTTGGGATCGGGGTGGGTGTTCAACCCCACATGGGTAATCATCTCATGGTAGACAAACTCATCCTTAACCGTGGTTTGGATGACATTATCCAGGGCCAGCATACGCCCAAACTCAAAAGTATCCATTACCAGCACCTTTTGAAAAGGCGACTGGCCGCTAAACAACACTTCTTTAACCCGGACGCTGATGCGCAGGTCCTTGGTCTGGTCTTCGGTAAACCACACTTCCATCATGGATGAACCCTCCTTTTAATCGAACAGGGGTATTAATAGAACAGGGGCACGGCCGCCAGAGCGCAGCCCACTTTTTCCACCCGGTGCTCCACCGCCGCCGTTTTAATTTCCTTTAATTCCATGCCCCGCGAGGCGAAAGCTTCCCGGAGCATCGCTTCAATTTTAGCGGTGGCTTCCGCCTTACCGCAGTAGCCGGCAAATTCCATGATCACGCCGAAAGTATCGGCGGAGAGCCCCACGCCCACCGCGGCGGACAGGAGCTCACCGGGGACGTCGCTGCAGATATAGCCGTAGGCGGTAGGTACCAGCGAACCGGGCGGAATTTGCAGGTCAGGGTCATATTCAACGCCGGGGGGCAATATACTGCTCACCCGGATTAAATTAATATTGCCAATCCGGCCGGCTAATAGGGCGTTGTCAAAGGCCGTCAGTTCACTGTGGCCTTCCGCTGCCGCTGCCGTGAGAAAAAACTTTTTCGGGGTAGCCAACATTTTTATGCACCTTCCCAAGCTGTGATCTTTGGTGTGTTCCTGTTAAACAACAGATATAATTATACCAAAAGCTCGACGACAAGGAAAGCACATTTAATTTGTGTAAAAAAATGTTATTTCAGCGCGTATAGGCGAGCGGACATTGAGACAGATTAAAGCATATCAACCTTAAGAGGGAGGAAACAAGCAGATGAAAACTTTAATCAGTACCTTTTCCGATCGTCAGCAAGCGGAAAGAGCGGTTGATGAGCTGCGCCGAAGAGGATTTGAGAGAGAAATCTCTATTCTGACGAAGGATAGCGAAAGCAGAAGCCGGGATCATGACGACATGAGGCGGGGCAATGATCTCACCAGCGGCATTGCGGGCGGCGGGATAATCGGCGGACTGGCCGGATTGGCCATCGGCGCCGGAGCGCTGGCCATTCCGGGCATCGGGCCGCTGATTGCGGCGGGGCCGATTGCGGGCGCTCTGTCCGGCGCCGCTACCGGTGGCATTGCCGGCGGTCTGATCGACTGGGGTATTCCCGCCGACCGGGGCAAATATTATGAAGACAAGATCAAAGAAGGCCGCGTGTTGGTTTCCGTGCAGGCCGACGATAAAAAAATCAAGGACGCCGAAGAAACCCTGAAACGGTTGGGCGGCCAGGATGTGGAAATCCACTAAAGCAAGTACTTAAACCAATGTTACCGGACATGGCCACCGGACATGGGCACTTCAATTTGGCCAAGCGAAGCAATTTGCGTAATCGTTAAAATTTGCGTAATCGTTAAATAGGAATAACAGCAGACAACAAAAAAGTGAGCAAAAAGTGAGTGTGTGGGTGATTGGACCCATGAAAGCGCTCACTTTTTTTGTTCTAAAATAATTTGCGGTTATTTAGATAAATAGCTTATATTTACAATGTTATCTTAATATGGATAATAGAAGCAAATTATTGGCGGAGGTTGGAGCAATGAACAAAAAATATAATTTATTTATGCTGGTCATTCTGGGTCTAACGGCGTTATTGGTTTTGAGCCAGCCCCAGCAGGAGTGGGAAACCGGCGCTGATCATGAGATTAGCACTTTGCCGGCGCCCGAGCGACTTATAGTCACCCAGCCAGATGACGTTGGCAGCCTGGATCCGGCTCTGGCCACTGACCCGGGTTCACTGCGGGTAATTGCCAATATCTACGAAGGACTGGTGCGGTTTAAACCGGGAACCGTTCAGGTGGAGCCATGCCTGGCTACCGGCTGGGAAGTATCTACAGACGCCAAAGTATGGACCTTTCATTTACGCCATGATGTTTTGTTTCAGGACGGAACGCCGCTGAGCGCTCAATTGGTGGAAAAGAGCGTCAAAAGACAAACGGAGGCCCAAAAAAATCAAACCGGTTATGCCGATTTTGTATATGCTCCGGTACAAAAAATCGAAGTTTTGGATCATTACACCATCCGTTTTGATCTTAAATACCCCTTTGCCCCTTTTATCAATAACCTGGCTGTGCCGATGAGCGCGCCGGTAATGGGTCCGTCCGCCGTGGATCAGGCGCCGGACGGCGTCGCCGCGCCCTCAGGCACCGGCCCCTATATCCCCGTGCAAAAGATCAAGGGCGGTATCCTGCTGCGCGCTAATCCCCATTACTGGTCAACGGCCCCGGTGATGAAAGAGATTGTTTTTTTAACGGTCAAGGACCCTGCCGCCGCTACGCAAATGCTTTTGCAAGGCCAGTCCGATGTGGCTCTGGAGCTGAACTTTGACGAGGCGGCCAGGGCGCGGGCACAAGGTTTCCCGGTTTATAGCGCTACCGGCCTGGATATTTGCTACCTGGGCTTTTACACTGATCGATCGCCCTTTGACCGGGTCGGGCTGCGTCAAGCGGTGGCCAA
>WQUS01000224.1 GCA_009781965.1 Bacillota bacterium
AAATGCAGATATTGCTCGTCGGCATTCCTTACCTCCTCGGCGCCGGACCGGTAATCAACGTACACAATCGGTCCCTGGGGAACAAAGTTATCCGCCACTTTGGTCACCGAACCCAGTTCGCCGCCGGGATTATTCCGCAAATCCAGAATCAGGCCGTTCATCTCCTGTTTCTGTAAATTAGCCAAAACACTGTCCATTTCGCCGGGAGTTTTCTCAGTAAATTGGGTGATGCTGATATGACCAATCCGCGATCCCGACAACATCTTCCCTTCCACAGTGGGCACTCTGATCTCAGCCCGGACCAGCTCCAGCCGCACCGGTTTAGCACTTCCCGCATGCAAGACAGTCAGGGTAACCTTTGACCCTACCGGTCCGCGCATCAGCTTAATGGCGGTATCCAGATCAATACCGCGCGCGTCCCGCTCATCAATGGCGGTAATCCGGTCGCCCTCTTTGAGCCCCTGCCGGTAGGCCGGCGTATCTTTGTAAACCCGCTTCACCGTCAGCAAACCCTTGTCCGAACCGGCATCCTTGTCCAAACCTACCAGGATACCCAAACCGGCAAAGGACCCGTGGATTTGGTCCTCCAACTGCTTGAACATCGCCGCATCCAGATAAATCGAATAGGGATCGCCCAAGGACTCCACCATGCCGTGGGTAGCCCCGTCCACCAGATTGGCAGTATCCGTCGGCTCAATATATTGACTGTGCACTAAAGCGTACACTTTAATAAAATTGCCCAACTGCTTGTAATTGGTGCCCACAATAGCGGCGACCGCAACGAAGAAAACAAAAAAAACCACTGCCACCACGGTCAGGCCCACAACAAATTTATTCACCCTACCGTCCTGTTTGTAATACCCGCTCACCATACCTACCACCTATCAATAGCCAGGTTAAATACACATACCATATTATACTACATCATCAAGAACGGAATTACAAGCAAAGCAAGGTCCGTCGGAATTGTCGCATAAGTTGATTATTTCGACAAATTATGCCAAAATTTTTCATTGTATTTCCTATTAAAACAAGATACACTTGATAATAATGGCAAAAAATCTTATAAAAATTGGAGGGAAAAGAAAAAATGCGCCGAAAAAGAACTATTTTGCAAAGTATTGCCTGCTCGTTAACTTTTGTTTTGGCCGCCCTGTTTCTGACATCCGCACTTGCGCCCGTTGCACCGGCACGGGCAGCCACCCCGAAAACCGGTATTTACATCTTGCCCGGTTATATGGAATCCAACCTGTACAGTAAAAAGTTTGGCGGCATGGTAATCTGGGCCGGACCAGGTCTGGCGACAGAGATCGGCTTGGACGCGACGGGAGCACAGCCGGAGTTGGCTAACAATGCCACTGGAACCGGTATGTCTGCTTATGCGGACAGAACCAGGGACAAGGATGGGGTTTTTGGCATCTTTCTCCCCATGATCACCAGCATCAATGCCAGCCTGGCCGCTAATGGGCTAAGCGACTCCTACAAGGTGGAATTCTTTTCTTACAACTGGTTAGCGGATTTAAATGATACCGCCAGAGAATTAGCCGCCGATATTAACGCCAAGGGATATGACAAGGTCATCTTCATCTGCCACAGCAACGGCGGTCTGCTAGCCTCCACCTATATCTCCCAGAGCGCGGCAAACAAAAGTAAGGTTGCCAAAGCCATCTCCATCGCTTCGCCTATGTGGGGCACCTACACGGCCCTGGAACCTGTGGAAACCGGCGCCGTAACCCTTATGGACGGCACGTTTTACATGGGCCTGCTGGAAATGGGCTATGACGCGTTTGTTAAGCCCATCTCAAAACATTGGGTTTATAGCTGGGCGAAAAACTCTCCCGATACTTATCAACTGCAAGCCGGCAACGAATATGTCAGCCGAGTCCCCATCTTATACAGAACATCCACCGGGACAACCCAGGCCATCACCAATCCGACAGATTATTACGCGCTGCTCAGTAAAAGCCCCAACGCCAATGCCGCTCTCGTAAGCGGCAGCGTCAGAAGCCTGAAATATTTGCGCGAAACTGTCTATGGGAAAGATGTTTTGCAGAAATGGTCGGGCATAGACCTTACCATGTTGGGCTGCGAATATGGTTTTATTACGCCAAACACCGCCGTTTACCATCAATCCGGTGTGCAAGCCATTTATGACGGCCCTGTCTACAACAAAGCAGGTGACAGTTTCATCGAAGCGCTCAGCATGAACGGCGACGGCCAATTCAAATTCGTTAACATCCCCGGCGCCAGTCACATCCTCATCGTGATGGATCCCCGGACCTTGGCCGCAGTCAACAATATTATCCTGGGCAGACCGGTTTCCAGCTCCACCGATAACTCCTCCGCCCCCACAACCTCATCGACGCTGCCTTCGGTCGGCATGTCGGATATGATTCGTGTAGAAATAAAAAGCTCCGATCCGCTAGTCTTCCCCACTTTGACCAACCTCGGCATCGGCGTGAAGGTTTATGACAAACTGGGGAAAACAGTCGCTCAATCTCAAGGTGAGGCGCAAGTAGGCTTCGGGGTAAACAACTTCATTTATACCTCGTGGAGTACCAGCGAGAATACAACCAACATTATCTGCTATATTCCGAAAAATAATTATACCATGGAAGTATTTAGCGGCAATCTCAACCGTGCCGCCAGCGATATCAAGGTCTATACCGAGACATTGGATCCCTCCGGCGGTTTTCTGTCGCAGAATGAGTACAAGGTGACCGGGGCCAATTTGCTGACCGGTTCGGCCTTCACTTTAAACGGCGGCAAATCGGTGGCGCCTGTTCCCTCACTGGGAGCCAAGTTAACCACGGTGGCCACGGTAAATTATAAACAAAACTGGCAGTTTAGTTCCGATACGTTGACTTTGGACAAGGGCGCGACCGCTACCCCTAATATTACCGGTCCGGACGCTTCCTCGATGGTCAAGAGCAATTACTACTGGACCTCTTCCAACACAGCCGTAGCCACTGTGTCCACAGCCGGTGTGATTACCGCCCTAGCGCCCGGAACGGCTGCCATCACGGCAACAGCCAAAGACGGCAGCTGCAAAATAGCGTCCGTCAAGGTTATTGTCGAACCAAACAAATTCACCGTCACCTTTGATGCCCAAGGCGGCAATCCCGCGCCTCCGGCTGTCACTGTCAATTCCGGAAGCCCGGTGTCCAAACCGGCCGACCCGGTTAAAGAGGGCGCCACCTTCGCCGGCTGGTACAACGGCGCCATCGCTTACGACTTCAGCAAAGCCGTCACCGCCAATCTCACCCTGACCGCCAAGTGGACTCTGTCTACCTACACCGTCACCTTTGACTCCCAGGGCGGCACCGCCAAAACCGCCGCCAAGGTTAATTACGGCGCCAAGGTAACCAAACCCACTGATCCCATTAAGACCGGCGCTGTCTTTAACGGTTGGGCTTTAAATGGCGCGCCCTACGATTTCAACACGCCCGTCACTGCGGATATTACCCTGACTGCCGTATGGATTGCTAACGGCATGACCGTCACCTTTGATGCCCAGGGCGGCACTCCCGCGCCTCCGGCCGTCACTGTCAACTACGGAACCCCGGTGTCCAAACCGGCTGATCCGGTGAAGGAGGGGTTCACCTTTGCCGGCTGGTATAACGGCGCCATCGCTTACGACTTCAGCAAAACGGTCACGACTAATTTAACTCTGACCGCCAAGTGGACCCAGATCACCTACACCGTCACCTTTGACTCCCAAGGCGGCACCGCTAAAGCCGCCGCCAAAGTCAATTATGGCGCCAAGGTAACCAAACCCACTGACCCCATTAAAACCGGCGCTATCTTTAACGGTTGGGCTTTAAATGGCGCGCCCTACGACTTCAATACGCCCGTCACTGCGGATATTACCCTGACGGCGATGTGGAATTAGAACGCCGCACATTGGCATCAATAAATAAAAAAATAGAGATTTAATCAATCAAACATAAATTTAATCAATAACTATGAAGCCGGGCGGCGACAGCGCTACCCGGCTTTATATTTGAGAAGGATAATAAACTTGCCCCGGCCAAGCCGAATCAGTTACTGGTCAGGCCCTGTGTTTGTCAGTACTCATAGCCCAGGCCCGCAAAACTATTAACCGTAAGCGATTTCTCGGAGAGTATGAGCGCACGGTTAATAGTTTTGCGGGCCGGATGGTGCTGAACAGTAACGTCTGACCAGTAACCCAAATCAAACGTAATTTCTGGGATTGACCGCCGAACCGTTGACCCTGATTTCAAAGTGCAAATGCGGTCCGGTGGACATACCGGTACTGCCCACCCTGGCAATGGACTGCCCTTTTTCCACCGTTTGTCCCTGCCGCACCAGCTGGGAAGATAGGTGGGCGTAAAGGGAAGTGACGCCGCCGCCGTGGTTAATCATCAC
>WQUS01000225.1 GCA_009781965.1 Bacillota bacterium
GAAAAAGCTTTTTTGCGCATCGGCAACCGGACGATTATTGATCTCATCAGCGCCGCTTTAAAGCCTTTAACCGGTGAAATAATCATCGTATCCAATAACCCGGCTCTCTATAACGGTTACGGCGTTAAAGTAGTGCGGGATGTATTACCGGGCCACGGGCCGCTAAGCGGCATCCATGCCGGGCTTTTGCATATTACCAACCGGATGGCGCTGGTGACTGCCTGTGACACGCCGTTTGTAAGCGTCAACCTGGCCAGGCTGTTAATTGCCGAGGCGGCGGATTACGATCTGGTGATCCCCAGATACCGGGGGTTTTTGGAACCCTTATTTGCACTGTATAGTCAAAGTTGCCGGGATTTTTTTGAGCTTAGCCTAAAGAAAGGCCATAATAAAATTACCCGTACTTTAGAAAATTTAGCTTTAACCGGTTTGCGGATCAGGTACCTGGAAGAAGAGGAACTGAGAGTTGCCGAGCCGAATTTGGAGCGCACCTTTTTAAATGTCAACACTCCCGTCGATTTGGCCCGGGCGCAAAGCATAGCCGGTGATTGATTTAAAAAATAATGGGAGCAAAAAATGCTGCAGATCTTTTATCCCCATATGTATGTTCCTTCGGTAACGGAGATTGACGCTAAAGAATTGCAAGCTATCGGTATCCGTAACTTGCTCCTGGATCTGGATAATACCATTGTCCGCCGGGATCGGGAACAGTTTCCCCCGGCGGTGGAACAGTGGCTGTTGGCTCTCAGGCAAAGCGATGTCAACCTGTGTATCGTATCCAATAACGGTTCCGGACGGGTGCACCGTTTGGCCGACCAGTTGCAAGTCCCTTGCGTAGTCAGAGCGGTCAAACCGTTGCGCAGGGCTTTCAGGCTCGGCATGCAGCGGTTGGATGCGGTTGTTGCCAATACCGCCGTGGTGGGAGACCAAATTTTCACCGATATTTTGGGCGGCAACTTAATGGGGTTGTTTACCATTCTGGTGGTACCCATGCCGGGCGGCGAATTCCTGGGCACCAGGCTGATCAACCGGCAGCTGGAAAAAATTATCCTGGGTCGCGTAACCAGCCTGGTATCCCACAGTGACAAGCAATATCACCTTGGTAAACCACGGAGGTTCAAATGAACGCTATCAATGGAAAAACCCTGGTTTACGGCATTATCGGCTATCCGGTGGAACACAGCTTTTCACCGGCCATGCAAAACGCAGCCTTTCAGGCAGCCGGTTTAAATGGCGTTTATGTGGCGTTTGCGCCGGCTCCGGAACAGCTTGAGGCAGCGGTGGAAGGAATTAAGGCCCTTGGCTTGGCGGGGGTAAATGTCACCGTTCCCTATAAGGAAGCGGTAATGGATTACCTGGACGATTTAACCACCGAAGCGATGCTGTGCGGTGCGGTGAACACTATTATCAACTGGCAGGGCAAGCTGACCGGGCACAATACAGACGGCGCCGGTTTTATCAGCGATTTGCGGGGTACTTTCGGTTTTGAGCCTTCCCGGGGCGCCGCTTTGCTGTTGGGCGCCGGCGGCGCGGCCCGGGCTGTGGCAGTGTCTTTGGCCGGCGCGGGCTGCCGGGAACTGGCCTTGGTGAATCGCAATCAGGAGCGGGCCCGTAAACTGGCCGCCGGAGTGATCTCGGCCACCGGCGTGCCGGTGCAGGTGTTTCCTTGGGAAAGCGGGCATCCGGGACTGGCCTCATTCGCCCGCCGGGCGGTTTTGCTGGTTAACTGTACCCCGGTGGGCATGTCCGGCAAGGGAAACAACCCATTTCCATTGCCCGAAACTTTGCCCGGTCCCGGTCAGTTGGCCTACGATCTGGTTTATAATCCTTCCCACACCCCTTTTATGCGCCAGGCCGAAAGCAATGGCGCCAAAACCGCCAACGGTTTGGGTATGCTGTTGTACCAGGGGGCGTTGGCTTTTACGGCTTGGACAGGCCTTGAGGCGCCTCTGGAGACCATGCGCCGGGTGTTGCTGGAGCAGATTAGCGGATAAGGTGGCCAGGCCTGACAAACGTTACTGTTCGGCATCGAGTATCAAAGCACTGAACAGTAACCGACAGACAGCAAGGAGGATGAAAAATTTTGTTGCGTTATTTGACGGCCGGCGAATCCCACGGCCCTTCACTGACCGCCCTGTTGGACGGAGTTCCCGCCGGGATGCCTCTGACGGCGGCATACATAGATCGGCAGCTGGCCCGCCGGCAGGGAGGCTATGGCCGGGGCGGCCGGATGCAAATAGAACAGGATCGGGTGCAAATTACCTCCGGTGTCCGGGGCGGCCTGACCATGGGCAACCCGATTACCTTGACCGTGGTAAATAAGGATTGGGCCAACTGGCAACAGATTATGGACTCCGGTACGGAAGCTGCTTTAGACGAGCGGGTGCTGACCAGGCCCAGACCAGGCCACGCCGATCTGACCGGGGCTTTTAAGTACCGCCACCGGGATATCCGCAATGTACTGGAACGTTCCAGCGCCAGGGAAACCGCGGCCCGGGTGGCGGCCGGCACTGTGGCCCGCCGGCTGCTGGAGGAACTGGGTATCGGCATCGCCGGTTATGTGGTGCAGATCGGCGCGGTTAAGGCCGGCCCGTTTGCCGGGATTGGGGAAACAGATGCCGGGGAGCTGGCCAAGGCGGCGGAAGGATCGGCGGTTTATTGCCCGGATCCCGCCGCTTCCGAGGCCATGCAGGCTGAAATAGACCGGGCCAAGGCAGAGGGTGATTCCCTGGGGGGTATATTTGTCATTGCGGTATGGGGATTGCCCCCGGGGCTGGGCAGTTACGCCCAACGGGACCGTACCTTGGACGGGCGGCTGGCCGGAGCGCTAATGAGCATTCAAGCCATTAAGGGCGTGGAAGTGGGCGCCGGATTTGCGGCGGCCTCTACCAGGGGTTCGGCGTTGCACGATGAAATATTTTACGAGTCCGGGCGGGGCTTTTACCGGGTGACCAACAATGCCGGCGGTATTGAGGGGGGCATGTCCAACGGAGAACCCCTGTTGCTGCGGGCAGCCATGAAACCAATTCCCACTCTCTATAAGCCCCTGGCCAGCGTAGATCTGATTGACAAAAAGCCTTTTGCCGCTTCGGTGGAACGTTCGGATACTTGCGCCGTCCCGGCCGCCTGTGTAGTGGGCGAGGCCGTAACAGCCTGGACGCTGGCGGAAGCGCTGCTTGAAAAACTGGGCGGCGACAATCTGGATGAAATCCGTCTGCGGCTGGAACAATACCGGGAGTCGGTGAGAAGTTTTTGATGCCAAAGAATATCGTATTGGTTGGTTTCATGGGCGTCGGTAAATCATCTGTCGGTCGGGTTTTGGCCCGGCGGCTGGGTTACCGGTTTATCGACACCGACCAGGCCATTGAAAAAATTACCGGTTTGACGGTGGAAATGATCTTCCGCCGGCATGGGCCAATCAGATTTCGCTCCGAGGAAACGCTGTTGCTCCAAAGGTTGCTGGGCCAATCAGGTCTGGTGATTTCAACCGGCGGGGGGATGCTGCTTAAGGAGGAGAACGTTAGGCTGCTGCGCCAAAACGGCATTCTCATTGGTTTGCGGGCCGAGCCGGAGATTATCATTGAGCGGGTGGGGAATAAAAAGGACCGCCCGCTGTTGAAAAAAAACAACGTGGCGGAAAATGTACATAAGTTACTTAAAGAACGGGAAGGGGTTTATGATGTGGCGGAATTTACCGTTGATACCGGCCTGTTTTCTCCCGAAGAATCGGTGAACGAAATTATCAAATACCTGCGGGAAAAAGGATATTGATCATGAAAGAAGTACTGATAGAACTTGGCTTGCGCCGTTATCTCATTTACATTGACAGCGATATCCTGGACCGGACCGGGGAGCTGATTGCCCGGCTGCCGGTGGGAAAAAAGGCGCTGCTGGTGACCACCCCGACGGTGGGCAAACTGTACGGGGAAAAAACCGCCGCTAGCCTGGCTGGCGCCGGCTTTACCGTTTATCAAGCCGAAATACCGGACGGCGAACAATACAAAACCCTGCAAAGCGCGGCGCTGCTCTATGACCGGGCTTTTGCCGCCGGTCTGGATCGCGGCTGTCCGGTGATCGCCCTGGGCGGCGGTGTGACCGGCGACTTGACCGGCTTTGTGGCCGCTACCTACATGCGGGGGGTGCCGTTTATCCAGCTTCCTACCACGTTACTGGCTCAGGTGGACAGCAGTGTGGGCGGTAAGGTGGCAGTGAACCACCCCCGGGGTAAAAACATTATCGGCGCCTTTTACCAACCGGGACTGGTGCTGGCGGACACCGCAACCATGGAGACATTGGACCGGCGGGAAGTCCGTTCCGGATTGGCCGAGGTAATTAAGTACGGTATTATCATGGACGCCGGCTTTTT
>WQUS01000226.1 GCA_009781965.1 Bacillota bacterium
AGCCGGCCCGTAAAGTTATTAACCGTGCGCTCATACTCTTCGAGAAATCGCTTACGGTTAATAACTTTACGGGCCTGGGCTACGGGTACTAACAAACACATGGTCTGACCAGTAACCATCCGGCTCTGTAGTTCTGCACCCTCCTGAACCGCCCAGGTTTTATCCTTATGCAAAATATGCTATACTAAAAGATGCCGGCGGCTACCGGCGTCTTTTGTAGTTAAGGCAATATAGATTAATGTAGATTATAGATTAATGTTGATGATGGAAACACAGGCGATGATGTTGGAGGTAGAAGGATGCTGGATCTGAAATTAATCCGCAGTAACCCGGAGCTGGTTAAAGCCGCTTTGGCCAAGCGGGGCGCGAGCATCTCCCTGGAGCCTTTTCTGGCCCTGGATGAGCGGCGGCGGGAGAAGCTGGCGGAGGTCGAAAAATTAAAAAACAAACGGAACGTGGTTTCCGAGGAGATTGGCCGGCTGAAGCAGGCGGGCCAGGGCGCCGAGGCAATGGTGCTGGAAATGAGGGAAGTGTCCGCGGCGATCAAAGATTTGGACGACGAGATTCGCCGGTTGGAGGGGGAAATTCAGCAAACGCTGCTGGGGATTCCCAATATCCCGGATGAGGGGGCGCCGGTGGGCCGCGACGAGCAGGACAATGTGGAGCTGCGCCGCTGGGGCGAGCCGCCGCAATTTACCTTTGCGCCCAAAGCCCATTGGGATATCGGGGAAGCGCTGGATATACTGGATTTTGAGCGGGGCGGCAAGGTTGCCGGCGCCAGGTTCACCTTTTACAAGGGTTTGGGGGCCGCTTTGGAGCGGGGATTGATTAACTTCATGCTGGATACCCACACCAGGGAACACGGTTATGTGGAGGTTCTGCCTCCCTTTTTGGCCAACAGCGCCAGCATGACCGGCACCGGTCAGCTGCCCAAGTTTGCCGAAGATATGTTTAAGCTGGAAGGCACGGACTATTACCTGATTCCTACCGCCGAGGTGCCGGTGACCAACTTGTACGCCGGAGAAATACTGGACGGCGGTAAGCTGCCTATTTACCACTGCGCTTACAGCGCCTGTTTCAGAGCCGAGGCCGGGGCTGCCGGCCGGGATACCCGCGGCTTGATCAGGCAGCACCAGTTTAATAAGGTGGAACTGGTGAAGATCTCCAACCAGGAAGATTCCTGGGAGGAGCTGGAGAAACTGACTTTAAACGCCGAACGGATCCTGCAATTACTGGGGCTGCCTTATCGGGTAATGGCTTTGAGTACCGGCGATATGGGCTTCAGCGCGGCTAAAACCTACGATATTGAGGTTTGGCTGCCCAGCTACAACAGTTACAAGGAAATTTCCTCCTGCAGTAATTTCAGGGATTTTCAGGCCCGCCGGGCCAATATCCGCTATCGGGTCGGCAAAGGCAAGCCCCTTTTTGCCCATACGTTAAACGGCTCCGGGCTGGCGGTGGGCCGCACCGTGGCGGCCATTCTGGAGAACTGCCAAACCGAGGCGGGGACGGTGAAAATACCGGCGCTGCTGCAGCCCTACCTGGGCGGCGTAACCGAGATAAAGTAGGGTGACGATTGTTGGCCTGAGGCAGGGTTTTCCCGTGGTTGACACGGTTTGGGCGCCATGCTATACTATCTCTGGTTTATGGTTAAATGAAACCGGTGATCATGTGGCGGTTCCGAAAACTGTATCGGCAGCACACCGGAGGAGTAGCGAAGCGGTCATAACGCGGCGGTCTTGAAAACCGTTTGGGTGCAAGCCCACGGGGGTTCGAATCCCTCCTCCTCCGCCAATAAATAAAATTAATAATTGCTTCATTATTGTTGAACAATCCGGACTCGCACCGATCGGCGGTGGGTTCGGATTTGTTTATTTTGTGCGATGCGGATGCTCTAAAGGTAAATGCCTTAAGGTTGGACTGTCCGGCAAATCAATCAAATCGACGTGCTCATGGATGATTCGCAGATGTTTTGCAGGGTTCGGATAATAAATGCCGAAAATGTCGATCAAGCATATCCGGTTGCAACGTGCCTTGGTTAATTTTCCCCGGATGGGCTTCAAAGCTGAAACAAATGGCGGTGACTAAAGCTGTGGCATCACCGAAAGAGTTTGTTGTTTCTGAAGTTGAAAAAGATCCTGAGGTTGAAAAAGATCCTGTTGAGGCGCAAGAAGCCGCTGCCAATTTCCGGGTAAAGTTTTTCTCTGCTCAAGACGCTTTAGTACTGGAGAAAATGGAAACCGGTACACCAACCGCTTCCTACAACGACTTGTTGCTGCGCCGTCAGGCATTGCAACTATCTCTAAGCCGGGGTTTTGACACCTTGTTGTCGCTGGCTGCCGTGCGCGGTGTGCAGCCCCTGGAGTACCAGCAGCAAACGGTGAGTCATGTGCTGCGCAATTTGCGCGGGCGCGTTTTGCTGTGCGATGAAGTAGGTTTGGGTAAAACTGTGGAAGCGGGATTAATTATGATGGAATACCTGCTGCGGGGTTTGGTGCGTAAGGTATTGATCCTTACTCCCCCGACTTTGGTGGAACAGTGGCAGGAAGAAATGCGGACCAAGTTTAATCTTGATTTTGTTACTTATGACAGTGCGGCATTTAAAGCCGCGCCCAATCCCTGGACGGCTTTTTCGCATATTATCGCCTCTTTGGATACTGCTAAACGGGAGGCCCATTCCCAACAGGTGTTGGAAGCCGAATATGATCTGGTGATTGTCGACGAGGCCCACCATTTGAAAAACAATCGCACCAAAGCTTACCAATTGGTCAGTCATTTAAAGAAAAAATATATTTTATTGCTTACGGCTACTCCGGTGGAGAATGATTTGGGCGAGTTGTTTAATTTAATTACCCTGCTTCTGCCGGGACAGCTGGAAACGGCAGCCTCGTTCAAACGTAAATATATCTCCCGGGGCGACCCGCTGAAAGTTAAAAACGTCGCTGATTTAAAACGCTTGATGCGTGAAGTAATGGTGCGTAACCGCCGCAGCGAAACCGGGGCCATTAGCAGCCGGCGCCGGGCCGAAGTAATTGAGGTAAACTTATCGGCGGCGGAAAAGGCGTTTTATCAGCGTTTGACTACTTTTGTACGCGGCTATTATACTCCGGGCGCCAGCAGCCCGACCACAGGGGTAAACAGATTTGTGTTAAAGATGCTGCAGCGGGAGGCGGGCAGCAGTCCGGAAGCCGTACTTAGTACTTTAAGCAAAATGGCTTTAAATTTAGATCACCCGGCGCCGCTGCGGAACGTGTGTAATACTCTGGCGGCTCAAGCCGGAGAAATTAAAGAGCGGTCCAAGGCTACAGCGCTGATGCGTTTGTTGGAAAAAATTGACGATCAGGTGATCCTGTTTACCGGTTTTCGGGAAACGCAACAGTCGCTGGCGGCATTGCTCCGGGAGCATGGTTTGCAAATTGCGGAATTGCATGGCAATATGCGGCGTTTGGAAAAAGAAGAGCAGGTACGGCTGTTTATGAACGAGGCTAAAGTGTTGGTGACTACGGAAACAGGCAGCGAAGGGCGCAATTTGCAGTTTTGCCGTAATTTAATTAATTATGATTTACCATGGAATCCCATGCGTATCGAACAGCGCATTGGCCGGATCCACCGTTTAGGGCAGACCCGCAATGTTTATATCTACAATTTATCCGCGGCCGGTACGGTTGAATCATACATCCTCGAACTGCTGGACGCTAAAATCAATATGTTTCAGCTGGTGGTGGGCGAGCTGGATATGATCCTGGGCAATTTGAAGGAAAAACGGGAATTTGAGGATATTATCATGGATATTTGGTCTTCTTACGCTGATGAACAGGAACTGGAAAGGCAAATGGATCACCTGGGTGAAGAATTGATGGCGGCCCGGGATCATTACCAGGCGGTTAAAGAGTTGGACGATCGTCTGCTCGGGGAGCTGTTGCCCAATGAGTAACCCAAACAGGCCTGTTTTACAGGATTTTGTGGAATCATTCCTCAAACGGGCCGGCGCTTTGGTAGAACCGGTTGGCGATGGTTTATTGGAGGCGGTACTGCCGGGTGAACTGACGGAGTATTTTAAAGAGGAGCATCTGCTGCTGGCTTTTGACTATGAGATAGCGGGTGAAAACCCGGGCAGTAACTTTGTCACTTATGGCAGCCCTTTATTGGATACGGTCAGCGAGCTGGCTCTTGGTTATGGCCATTACACCAACTTATACCGGCCTCAAATTGGCGTTACAGCGCCCCGGAACCTGGAACAAAAAATAATGGGCGAACTTAAATTCTTACGTTGCCGTTCGCCTCGCACCATCCATCAATGGATGGTGGACCATGTGTTTT
>WQUS01000227.1 GCA_009781965.1 Bacillota bacterium
CCTGGAAACCGGCCACCACCACGATATAACCTGCCTGGGCGTACTCGGTAATCCGCTGGGGATTAACTTTCAGAATCCTGGCCTCGCTAAAATTTTTGTCGGTCACAATACCGGCCTGAGCGCCGGTCAGAAAAACGGCCGGCCGGCCCAACGCCTGCAAAGTAGCCATCATCATCACACCGGAGATTACTTCGCCACAGGTCATTAAAATATCCTTCTCCCGTTCCGGCAGATCATGATAAGTTTTTTTAATCAAGCTTAACAATGTATCGGTGGCATAAGGGTCGCCCTGCCGGCCCATAGCCGAAACTACCACCACTGGCTGGTATCCCTCGTCCATCTCGGCAATGACCTTGCCTGCCGCTCTTTCCCTAAGCTCGGGCGTATGCAGAGAGGTACCCCCGAACTTAAGTACCAGAAATTTCATGCCATTTTACCTCTTTCCAAGGCAACCATACTTGACGACCAGCTCCGCAATTTGCACAGCGTTAGTGGCGGCGCCTTTACGGAGTTGATCTGAAACCACCCATAAGTTCAATCCTTGCGCTACGGAATTATCCTCTCTAATCCGACCTACAAAAACCTCATCCCGCCCGGAAGTAAACAAAGGCATGGGATATTTTTTATGCGCCGGGTCGTCCTCCACAATCACACCGGGGAACCGGCTCAGTACGTCTCTGGCCTGAGCAGCGGTAATTTTGCGCTCGGTCTCAATGTTCACCGATTCGGAATGGCTGCGGTACACCGGCACCCTAACCGTGGTGGCGGTAATGGCCAAACTGTCGTCGTGCATAATCTTGCGGGTTTCTTTCACCATTTTCCACTCTTCCTTGGTGTAATCCATCTCCTGGAAGACATCAATATGGGGAATCAGGTTAAAGGCAATCTGGTAGGGGAATTTAGCCGGCGTCACCGCCCGGCCCTCCAAGGCCGCCCTGGCGTGAGCGGTTAATTCCTCTATCCCCTCGGCCCCGGCGCCGCTGACCGCCTGGTAGGTTGACACAACCACCCTTTTCACACCGGCGGCGTCGTAAATAGCCTTCAACGGCACCACCATAATAATGGTGGAACAATTGGGATTGGCGATAATCCCCCGGTGGAGCTTCACATCCTCGGGATTAACCTCCGGAACCACCAGCGGTACCTGGGGGTCAAGACGAAAGTGGCTGCTGTTGTCAATAACCACAACACCTTTTGCAGCCGCCAGCGGTCCAAATTCCTTACTGGCCTCGCCGCCGGCAAACAAAGCAATATCCATCCCGTCAAAGGAAGCGGGCTGGGTCTCCTCCACCACATAAGGCTGACCCTTGAAATACATTTCTTTACCGGCGGAACGGGAGGTGGCGCATAATTTCAGCTCACCTACCGGAAAATTCTTTTCCTCCAGAACATTCAACAGCTCCTGCCCCACTGCTCCGGAAGCACCGACAATCATTACTTTGTACTGAGCCAAAATCTGCCCCTCCAATCTTTGATAACCCTGATCACAGTCGCGCCGCCGCCGGCAAATAACATCAATTTCAATCGTAGGTCACTAAAACAGGCTGCACTTGTTTATACTGCAAAGCGCACGCAATAGTATCAACCAGCAAATTCATCTTTGCTTTCAGCGAGTTTGGTTTACCGGCGGGGTTATCCTGGCCAAACGGCACCAGATAGATATTTTTAGTGTTTAATAATAAGCCAATATTCCTCGCATTCATACTTAAACCGTCATTGGTGGAAACCCCGATGACAACCGGCCTCTGGTTACGCAAATGGGCCTTGATAGCCATTAAAACCGGCCCGTCGGTAATCGCGTTGGCCAATTTGCCCAGTGTGTTGCCGGTACAGGGCGCCACGACCAGCACATCAAACATTTTGTCCGGCCCCACGGTTTCCGCACCGACAATACTATTGATAATTCCCTGACTGGTTATTTCTTTAATCCGGGATTTCCAAGCCGCCGCCGCGCCAAACCTGGTATCGGTTTCGTCAACAGAAACACTGATGACGGGATACAAAACAGCGCCCTCCGCGGCGACCTTTTGCAATTCGATCAGCACTTCATCAATGGTACAATGGGATCCTGTCAAAGCAAATCCCACCTTGACCCCTTCAAGTTTTTTCATCCAAGCACCTCCCTAACCGGTCCGTCAGCCTGCTAACGCCATTTGAGAAAGCACACGGGGCACCACCCGGGCCAGCAGCAGTCCGGCAGTCCTGGGCGCCACTTTGCCGGGCAGGCCCGGAGCGAGCAGAGCATCAAAGCCCAATCTTGCCGCAGCAACAAAATCCGTACCACCCGGCGCAGAGGCCAAATCGATAATCAGGGTGGCCGGAGTAAGCTGTTGCAAGATGCTCTCGGTAATTACCGGTGCGGGAACAGTATTAAACAGCACATCCGGCGGCGGCGAACAGGCGGTCCATTCACTGAAGTGAACGGCAGACAAACCCATGGCTTCAGCTTTGGCAAGCTGGACCGGGTCCCGTGCGGCTACCGTAGTGTGAGCGTGCATGGCGTGCAAAAGCTGCGCCAGGGTTTGAGCGGTACGGCCAAAACCAAGGACCACACACCGGCAGCCGTGAATGGTAACCGGCAGTTTTTCCATCGCCATTTGCACCGCGCCTTCGGCAGAGGGAATGGAGTTTAAAATCGCCACTTCGTCCATCTGCATCAACTCCCCCAGCCGCAAACCGGCCTGTCGGACCAGCCGCCGCAGCGGTTCCCTGGCCACACCAACCAACACCGGCGCCTGCTCCGGCAATAAAGCCAGCACCGAGCCGGTAATCTCCGGCGGATTTTCTAAATATGCCCCATGCAACCGCATGTTCTCTGTAACTCCCGGCACCGGTAAAACTAAGGCGTTTGCCCCGGTCAGGCATTCTTCCAGGCTGCCGCAGCCAATAATGTTTGCGCCATGCAGCGGCAAACCCAGGCTCTTAACGATAGCGCCGCAGTCTGCCAACGAGCGGGCTAAAATCAGCTCTCTGGCGTCGCCGCCTGCCATAGCCACCGTCAAGCCGTCAAGGTTATACACGACCGGTCAACCCCTCTCGCTCATCTTTCCGTACTTGGACGGATGCTGTATAAAAGCGTCGCCCAACGAACATCCGCCTAAATCAGTATATGAAACGGGAGTTTTATCGGTGCTTGTATGAAACTTGGATGAAATTAGTACAAGGCTATTCAAAAATCAGATTTTCCAGCCCGTAAACCACTCCTTCCAAACGCATTACGGCACGCACGGCCAGCAATACGCCGGGCATGAAACATTCTCTCGCAATAGAATCGTGTTTTATAGTCAGCGTTTGCCCTAAGCCGCCGAAAATTACTTCCTGATGAGCAACCAATCCCGGCAGCCGGATACTGTGCAGCCGCAGGTTACCGGTCATTTGGCCGCCCCTGACCCCGGCAATCTTCTCTTCCTCCAGCAGCGGGCCCTGCCGGAAATCACCCCGCCGCTCCAGGATCGCTTCGGCGGTTTTAATGGCCGTTCCGGAGGGCGCGTCTACTTTTTGGTCATGATGCTTTTCAATTATCTCCACATGGGGAAAATACTTGGCTGCTTCGGCGGCAAACTTAATCATTAAAAGAGCGCCAATGGCAAAGTTGGGCGCGATAATACAGCCCATTTTTTTTTGATTCGCCAAGGCGGAAACTTCCTGCACTTGTTCGGCGGACATGCCGGTAGTCCCGACCACCGGACGAACTCCCGCCTGCAGCGCTGTGATAGCGTTGCCCGCCACCGTCTGGGGCCGGGTAAAGTCCACCAGCACATCGGCTCCGGACAAAGCCAGCGCTTCCTTTAAATTATCGGTCACCATCACGCCGAGTGGTTCGCCTCCGCCCAGCAAAACTCCGGCGTCCTGCCCCTGATGCTGTACATCAACAGCCGCGCATAAAACTGTGTCTTCGGCGTTAACAATGGTTTTCAGAACCTCCCGGCCCATTTTCCCGGCCACACCGCTAATGGCTACTTTAATCAAAACGATTGCCGACCCCCTTCACCCAATCATGCTGGAGTTAATAAAGTCCTGCCGCACAAATCGGGGACATGCATGATGTCCCCTTTTCGCTGTGATAAACCTTATTTTCTTATATCTCGCTATTTCTGTCAAGATAAAAACCTTTACCAAACAAAATAGCTCCCTCAACTTGTTGCTGTTCAGTGTTTGTTGATCCTGAAAGTGAATACGGCACGCAAAACCGTTAACCGTAAGCGATTTCTCGAAAGAGCATGAGCGCACGGTTAACTCGATATTCGATGTTCGAGGTTCGAGGTTCGAAATTATGCTGTGCTTGCTCATACGCAAAGCCTAGGCAGGCTAAACTATTAA